>DATHCH010000079.1:0-33622 GCA_035319625.1 Thermodesulfobacteriota bacterium | reverse complement strand
AGGTTCAATCCCTGTTCCGCCTACCATTCGCGTTTTGCCAAAAGCAAAATGAATTATGAGTGTAGAGTTAAGATTTACGAGGTCAAGTAACTATTTTTATCTTTAAGATTTTGACTCAGAACTCCGAACTATTAAAGGGGGCGTAGTTCAATTGGTTAGAGCGCCGGCCTGTCACGTCGGAGGTTGCGGGTTCAAGCCCCGTCGCTCCCGCCAGAATAAAAAGCCCCACCTGTTGGTGGGGCTTTTTATTAGTGAGTAATGGAGTATTGGATTTACATATTGCAGAGCGCAAGGGACGGCAGTTACTACATTGGGCACACACCTCTGATATAGAGGAGGACTAAAACGGCACAATGAGCGACGGGGCACGTATACTGCAAGCAAGGTGCCTTGGAAGTTGACTCATCGGGAAGTCGTCAGCACGAGAAGCGAAGCTATGAAACGGGAGAAGCAGATAAAGCGCATGAAAAGCCGGGAGTACATTGAACAGTTGGTTAGAGCGTCTCGAGTGTGACACGGGAAGGTTGTCCCGACTCAAGGTCGGAGTCGCTCCCGCCAAAATAAGGAGGGGCTAACTAAAGGGTTAACCCCTCCTTTTCTTCTCGTATTGTCCTTTGGCATTGATACGGCCATTCAGAGTTGATTTGGTTTAGAAAATCATATAAATTAGCTTTTTATGGGGAAGGTTGCTTTTCTTTTTTGTGTCCATAATCATCAGCCTGTTGGAAATTTCCTTCATGTCTTAGAAAATGCTTACGAGAGAGCTTATCTCCCTTTCATCGAAGTCCTTAAGAAATATCCATTCATGAAGATTTCCATTCACTATACAGGAGTCCTCTTGGATTTTTTTAAAGATCATCACCCGGAATTCCTTGAAACTCTGAAAGAGTTGGTCAGCAAAGGGCAACTGGAGATGATGACCGGTGGATATTATGAACCGATTCTGGCTGTCATCCCCGACGAGGATAAAGTCGGGCAGATCAAAAGGCTCACCCAAACTATTGAGGAAGAAGTGGGAGCGATTCCTCAAGGGATGTGGCTGGCAGAAAGGGTGTGGGAGCCTCACCTCCCAAAGTATTTAGTAGAAGCCGGAGTGGAATATATTACCATCGATGACTACCACTTCAAGAAATCCGGATTGAGAGAAGACGATTTATACGGCTACTATTTGACAGAGGAGGAAGGGAAGGTTGTAAAGGTATTTCCGGGAAGCGAAACCTTGCGGTATATCATCCCCTTTCATCCTCCGGAAGAAACCTTGGAATATCTCTCCCGGCTTCGAGAATCCTCTGGTGCAGGGATTTTTGCGGATGATGGCGAGAAATTCGGAATCTGGCCTTTTACCTACCATTCGGTCTACGAAGAGGGTTGGTTGGAACATTTTTTTGAATTGATTGGGAAAAATCTGGATTGGATCGAGCCCATGCCCCTTGGAGCCTACGCTGTCCGTGAAAAACCGCTCGGGAGGATCTATCTCTCCTGTTCCTCTTATATGGAGATGGATGAATGGAGCCTTCCCACAGAGGCGATGGGGGAGTACGGAAAGGTTGTGGAGAGACTGAAGGAGTTGCCCGAAGGCGAGAAGATCAGAAGGTTTATCAAAGGCGGATTCTGGAGGAACTTCTTCGCCAAGTATCCCGAATCGAACGATATGCATAAACGGGTCCTCCATTTGCGGGAGAAAATCGGAGATGAGAAAAGAGGGCCGGTCCCCAGAAGCCAGGATCCTCTCTACCATCTTCATCGAGCTCAGTGCAACGATGCTTACTGGCATGGCGTTTTTGGAGGGCTTTATCTTCCCCACCTTCGCCATGCGATCTATGAAAACTTAATCAAGGCCGAAGGCCTTTACGATCGAAAGATACACAGAGAGAAAGAATGGATTGAAACGGAGAGATTGGATTTTAATGGGGATGGAGATGAGGAGGTCATTCTAAAGAATACGGAGACGGTTCTTCTTTTCAGTAGCCGGGGTGGAAGCCTCCTAGAGATGGATGATCGGTCAAAGGTCTTCAATATCCTCGGGACCCTGACCCGAAGGAAGGAGGGTTATCACCGGAAATTATTGGAATCCCTGGAACACGCGTCGATGGACGAGGTACCGGCAACGAAGGCAAGAACCATTCATGAGATTTTCGATTCGAGGGAGAAGGGTTTGGATCAGTACCTCCATT
This sequence comes from Thermodesulfobacteriota bacterium, assembly GCA_035319625.1. GTDB lineage: Bacteria > Desulfobacterota > BSN033 > BSN033 > UBA1163 > UBA1163. Next base: position 31,448 of record DATHCH010000079.1, on the reverse strand, counting down.
TCGATGACTATCGAAGAGCCTCATTCTTGGACCATTTCATCGCCGAGCCGATGGATTTTGAATCATTTCGAAGGTGCCAATATCGGGAAGAAGGGGATTTTATTAAGGTGCCCTATAGGATTGAGGTAAGAAGAAAGGGAAGGGATCAGGAAGTCTTTTTTTCCCGTTTGGGGAATCTTCTAACGAACGGAAAAAGAGATCCGATCAAGATAGAGAAAAGCTTCTCCATTCCAGTCCGGGGGAAGGTGGCAAAAGCATCTTATCAAGTCGGGTATGAAGGGGAAAAGAGAAAAGCGAACTTCGGTATCGAACTGAATATCAATCTCCTGGCCGGAGACGCACCGGATCGTTATTACGATATCCGTGGACACCAGCTCGAAGATCGAAGGCTGGCGAGCATGGGCGAATTGGAGGATGTTTCGGAGATTCAACTGGTTGACGAATGGGTAGAGATGAAGGTTGTCCTGAAGACGGACAGAAACTGTAATCTCTGGCGCTTTCCCGTTGAGACCGTTTCGCTTTCGGAGAGTGGGTTCGAGAGGATCTATCAAGGCTCGTGCCTGCTCCTTTACTGGCCGCTGGATTTGGAGCCGGGGGCAGGGTTTGAGGTCACCATCGAGTTAGGGATTTATCCTTTGAAAGATTGATCTGATTTTCCATTGAATGGTTGCGCTTTGCGCTATGCTCTATGCGCTCTGCGATCTGAATAGGAAAGGAGGAGATGAGATGGAAAAGAAGGAGAAACCCTTAGAGAAGTTGACTGCTAAGGAACTGAGGGAAATGGCCCTCGGCTTGCCGGGAATCCATGGCGTCCACGCGATGAAAAAAGAGGAGCTGATCACAGCCATTCGCGCGGCCAAAGGCATTGCCGAGCCGGAGCCCAAGAAGGAAAAGAAGGTTGTCGCCAAAAAAGAGAAAGTTGTTCTAACCGTGGCCCAATTAAAGCAGAAGGTGAAAGAACTGAGAGCTAAAAGAGACGAACTTCTCCAACAAGAAAATCTGAAGATGGCTGAAATTTTGAGAAAACGAATCAGCCGACTAAAGAAACAGACGCGGCGGGCCGCCTAATCTATAAATGAAAAGGGTTCAAGGGGTCTGGGGCCAAGGGGTATATTAAAGAGATCAAAGAATAAACCCTTGAACCCTCGACCCCTAGAATCCTTGACCCCCCAGTATATTTATTATGCCCAAGGTTTCCGTTATCATTCCCACCTACAATCGTCTCCCCATGCTGAAAGAGGCGGTGGATTCCGTCCTGGCTCAAGATTTTGGAGATATGGAGCTGATCGTCGTCGATGACGGCTCCACCGATGGAACAGCGGAGGAGATGAAACGATATGGGGGAAGAGTCAAGCTGCTCCAGCACGCCGCGAACAGAGGGGTGAGTGCGGCCCGAAACAAAGGGGTGCTTCACGCCCGGGGCAAGTATATCGCCTTTTTGGATTCGGATGATCTGTGGGTCAAGGGGAAGCTGAAGATTCAAGTGGCTTTCCTGGATGACAACCCCCATTATCCCCTTTGCTATACCGATGAGATCTGGATTCGCAAAGGTAAAAGAGTCAACCCAATGCTCAAGCATGGGAAATATTCCGGCTGGATATTTGAAAAATGCCTTCCTCTCTGCATCATCAGCCCTTCTTCAGCGTTGATGAGAAAAACACTTTTTTCAAAGGCCGGTCTCTTTGATGAGGCCCTACCGGTATGTGAGGATTATGACTTCTGGCTCAGGGTCTCTGCCCGTTTCCCCATCTTTTTTATCAATCGTAAACTGATCATCAAGCAGGGAGGTCACCCGGACCAGCTGTCGCAGAGATCCTGGGGAAATGACCGCTACCGGGTGATGGCCTTGGAAAAACTCTTATCGGAGCCCCATATCGGCTCCGAAGAAAGGGGCATGATCCTTAAAGAGATGAAGAAGAAATGTTCCGTCCTTTATAAAGGTTTTCTAAAAAGAGGAAATGAGACGGAGGGAAGACGCTATCAGGAAATTATGAGGCGGTATGGGATTGAGATATAAGATTCGGGTCCAAAGATCCGAATCTTTCAATGTCAAATGTCAAAGCCCGCACGAAGTGATGAACCGAAGGTGAATCAAGTTCAGAGGAATTTTCAAATTCTAAAGCCCAAAAGTGGGATTTTGACATTTTAGCATCTGTCATTCATTTGACATTTGGATTTTGGCATTTGGATTTAAGGTGTGATCTTCCGGAATGTACCAGCGCGATTGACACCTTTAAAAGGATGAACTAGATGGAAACCATTCAAACCATACCTCTTGAACAAATTGATCTATTGGACGAAACCTTTTCTGTCAATTATTTGCCCGATCTCCATAAACTTCGATCTTCTATCCAAGATGCAGGATTAATCCAGCCTGTGCTCTTAAGGGAGAAGTCGGGTGAATACCAGATTATCTGTGGGTTTAGAAGAATTTCTGTGATGAAGGAGCTGGGGAAATCGGAGATCGAGTCACGAGTGTTCGGAGAGAAGGAGATGGACGAATTCCAGCTCTTTTCTCTCTCCCTGCATGAGAATCTGACGACCCGTGGATTCAACGCTGTTGAGAAGGCCATCGCCTTGGACAAGCTGATCCATCGTTTTCAAATCCATCGGGCCGTCGTCATCAACACCTTCCTTCCGTTTTTCTCTCTCGAGCCTAATGAAAAAATTTTAAGCACCTTTCTCTCCCTCGCCCGGATGGAGGACGAAATTAAAACCTATGTACTGAAACAGGAGGTCTCTCGCGCGAACATTCGAAGACTATCCGCTCTAACTCCCGATGATCGAATGGCGCTATTTTCTCTCATCTCTCCACTCAAATTGGGCGAGAATCGCCTAAGAGAGTTGCTCACCCTTTTGGAGGAGATCTCCCGGAGAATCCATGCGAGACTCAAAGAGATTGCCGGGCAGCCTGAAATTCAGGCTATCCTCTCTCAAAAGGAACTTACCCCATCTCAGAAAACGGAGCGTGTAAAGAAGGTGCTTACCGGCCTCCGCTATCCGGAGCTGAATCAATTGGAGAAAACCTTTGAGAGAAAGAGGAAAGACCTGAATTTGCCTCCCAATGTCTCGCTTCACCATCCTCCCTTTTTTGAGGGAAAGGGGTTGAAGATCGAATTTCAATTTGAAAGCATGGAAGAGTACAGGGGGGCGCTCTCTACCCTATCTCAACTTGTGGATAAGAAGGAATTTAGGGAGATGATTCAGAAGGATTAGAAATGTCAAATTTCAAAGTTCAAATGCCAAAGGAATGCCAAATCCAAAAATGAGATTCTGAAGCGAGTTCAGAATAACGATCTGGCCATACCGAACTTGGTTTGGCACCTTGGTTGAGTTTTGGATTTGATTTGAACTTGATTCACCTTCGGTTCATCACTTCGTGCGAGCTTTGACATTTGGAATTTTCGGCCTTAGAGAATGTTGCCCCTTCAGTTTGAAAAAATCTATCTCGATGAAAAGGCTGGAAAAGATCCGGTCTCGGAAACCATTCTTAAAGCCTTACCCAATATTCCCGTGGAGACAATCCGAGACAAGCGGTATCTCATCAAACAGTTTTCTTCCATGTCCGATCCTATCGGCATCGGTAAGAGACATCTCCTGATTACCCACTTTTATGGAAGGCGTCTGAAGCCCTGTCCCGGAACGTCCAATCATATCTGCTGCGGGTACTATGTGATCAATGCTGTCACCAATTGCCCGATGGATTGTTCTTACTGTGTCCTTCAAGGATACCTGAACAATCCGTTCCTAACCCTTTACACCAACTGGGATGACCTGCTTGAAGAGATAAATGATTTTCTTTCAAGGGATCAGTCATCCCTCCTTCGGTTGGGGACAGGAGAACTCTCCGACAGCCTGGCTCTGGAGTCCATCTTCCCGGTCTCACAATTTCTGATTGACTTTTTTTCAAAGCGCCAAAAGGCAGTTCTCGAACTGAAGACCAAATCGGCGAATATCGATTCCCTCCTCGGTTTGGATCATCGGGGGAAAACAGTGATTTCCTGGTCGCTCAATCCTCCTAGGATGATTGAAGAGGAAGAAATGCGGACGGCTCCGTTGAAGGAGCGGATTGATGCTGCAAGAAGATGTCAGGAAAAGGGCTATCCATTGGGATTTCATTTTGATCCGATCCTTTACCATGAAGGATGGGAGAAGGAATACCAGGAGACGATCTATCAACTTTTCAAACAGATCGATCCCAGAAGGATAGTCTGGATCAGCCTGGGAGGATTTCGTTACCCGCCTCAGCTCAAGGCGATTGCGGAGGAACGGTTTCCGAAAACCGAAGTCTTCCTGGGAGAATTGTTTCCGGGAAGAGACGGCAAGTTCCGCTACTTGAAAGAGATTCGTGTGGACATGTATCGAAAAATGGCGGGCTGGCTGAGTGAAGCCGACCCGGGCCTCTTTGTCTATCTGTGTATGGAAAGCAAGGAAGTCTGGGAAAGGGTTTTTGGCTGGACGCCCGAGAGCAGCAGACATTTGAATCAAATGTTTGAAGAGAGGGTGAGAGGGTTTGTCGGGTAAATCCTAAACCATCAGGTATTTCTTCTTGATTTCTTCATTCGCTTCGAAATCCGCCTGGGACCCCTCATACCGTATCCGCCCGTTATCAATTACGTAGACCCGGCTGATCAGCTTTAGGGCGGACTTCACATTCTGCTCCGAAAGGAGGATGCTGATCCCGGCCTCTCTTAGCTTGACGATCTGTCTTTCAAGATCCCTTACAATCAGAGGCGCCAAACCTTCTGTTGGCTCATCCAGCAGGAGGAGTTCAGGGCTGCTCATCAATGCCCTCCCAACCGCAAGCATCTGCTGCTCCCCACCGCTCAGATTTCCACCTCTTCGGGATTTAATTTCTCCAAGGACGGGGAAGAGGTCATAAACACGCTCTTTGTTCCAATCATCATTTCTCTTGAAGGTGATTTCGAGATTATCATCGACACTGAGATCCGAAAAGACGCGCCGGTCGTCAGGGACATAGGCGATGCCGCGCCGAACGAGCAAAAAGGGCTTCTCCCTCGTAATTGGTTCCGTCTTAAACGTGATCGTCCCTTGTCGCGAGGGAGTAAGTCCCATGATGCTCCGCATGGTCGTACTCTTGCCCGCCCCATTCCTTCCGAGTAACCCAACAATCTCACCCTGAGAAACCGTCAGAGAGACGTCAAACAGAATGTGGCTCAGGCCATAAAACGTATGGATCTGGTTTACGCTAAGCAAATTCCACTCTCACTCTCGCCGAGATAAGCGTCCTGAACTTCTCTATTGCACCTGACGTCCTCCGGAAGTCCCTGGATGATGGATTTCCCGCGGACCATCACCATAATCCTATTGGCCATGGCAAAGACCAGTTCGATATCGTGCTCGCAGAAGAGAATCGTCAGGCCCAGGTCGGCGGGCAACCGTTTAGTCAGATCGATGCAGCGGATCGCTTCTTCAGGGGACAGGCCTGCCGTGGGCTCATCCAGGATGAGAAGCTCCGGATGACCTCCTAAGGCGATGGCGATCTCCAATGCCTTCTGGTCGCCGTGAGAAAGCGATCCGCTCACGGAGTGCCGCTTGCCGGTCAGGCCGACACTTTCCAAAATATCCGATGTCTCCTCAATCAGGAGTTTTCTTGAAGGGGAGAAGAGGTCAAACGTCTTTCCATGTCTTGAGAGCACAGCAATCTGGACATTCTCAAAAACGGTCAACCGGGAAAATATGTTGACGACCTGAAAGGATCGGCTCACCCCTTTCTTACAAATTCGGTAGGCGGGCAGACCCGTTATCTCTTCTTCCTTGAAAATAATCCTGCCGGCGTCTGGTTTAAGGATTCCCGTGATCAGGTTGAAAAGAGTTGTTTTCCCCGCTCCGTTTGGACCGATGACAGCCACAATCTCACCTTTCTGCACCTCCAGATTCGCCCCGTTGACCGCCATGAAGCCGCCAAAAGATTTCTGAATCCCTTCGATCCGCAGCATCTATGCCTTTCCTCCGGAGGTGACATCTCCGAATTGTCTGAATTTTGCGTTCACATACCCGAGCACTCCCTCCGGCAGGAAGATAATGACGAGCATGAGAATGATTCCCTGAATGAGCGTCCAGTATTCGGTAAAGGTGCTAGCAAAGGTTCGAAGGGCCACCATGATGGCCGCTCCGAGCATCGGCCCTAAAAAGGTAAGCCAGCCGCCGAGGAGACACATGATGAGGATCTCAAGTGAGAGGGTCCAAAAGAGCATGTCGGGGAAAGCAGAGTTGTCAACGACGACGAAGAGAACCCCGGCCACGCCGGCAAAGAAACCGGCGATGACAAGAGCAACAAGCTGATGGAGCCTGACATTGACCCCCACGGCTTCGCTGCGCACGGGATTGTCCCGAATTCCCTGAAGGGTGCTTCCGAAGGGAGACTTTACAATAAAGTACATGGTCATCAGGCAAGCTCCTGTTACCAACAGAGCGAAATAATAAGAACCCTTCGTAGAGCCAATGAGGGCTGGCATTGAAACCCCATGAATACCATCATCGCCGCCGGTAAACGAATACCATCGATAGACAATCGCCCACACCAGCGATCCTAAGGATATCTGAAGCATTCCAAAGTATAACTTGGATAAACGGACACAGATAGCGCCCATGACAAGAGAGAGAAACGCTGCCAGCAAGGGGCCGACCAGAAATCCGATCCACGGGGAATAGCCAAGCTTCGTGATCGTGAGGGCGGCACCGTAGGCTCCTACACCATAAAAGACGGCGTGGTGAAACTGGTAGATCCCTCCATAGCCCAGAACGAGGTTGAGGCTCATGGCTGCAAGCCCGCTCACAAAGATAAGTGCCAAGAGATAGATGTAAAACCGGGTTAGGAAGAGAGGAAGGATAAGAAGAAGAATGAAAAGAATCAGCACTGGCCAGAATTCTTTTCCGTGAACATTCTTGTTCATCAAGAGAGACCTCTTTTCACCAGGTCGATTTCAGCAATCCCGTGGGCCGGAAAATCAGCACCGTGACCACCGCAGCATAAGGGAAAACAATTCCAAACTGGGGCCAGATCAAGATGCCGAGGGATTGGGTTAACCCGAAGATCAGAGCGCCTAATAACGCTCCCCATACGTTACCAAGACCGCCTATGATCACGATCAAGAAGGCTTCAATGATGAGCGTGTGATCCATTCCAAGGGTAATATTCACGATGGGTGAAACAAGGGCTCCCCCCATCCCTGCAAGAAAACAGCCGATCACAAAGACAATAGCAAAGACCCAGCTCACATTCACGCCCACGGCACCCACCATTTCCCGGTCGACTGCCGCTGCCCGAGAAATCTTTCCTATCTTTGTCTTGTTCGCAAGGAGCCAGAGACCCAATGCGACCACGGGACCGATGACGACCAGGAATAGGTTGTAAATGGGAATGGGCAGGCTCGCGAGAGGGACGGGTCCCTTGAAGGAACCCGGCAGCTGGACCGTCCTGTATTCTCCACCCCATACCATTTTTACAAGGTCACCAAGGATGAGAGCGAGCGAAAAGGTTAAAAGAAGAAGCATCAGGTGCTCCCTTTCGTACAGGTGGGCAAAGATCCCCCTCTCTACGACAAGGCTGATAAGGGCTACCGCAAAAGGAGCCAATGCCACCGCCATCCAGAAACCCGTTGCGCCCCCTCCAAACCATTTGGAGACGCTGAATGCGATGAAGGCTCCGATCATATAGAGAGAGCCGTGGGCAATGTTCGGGATCCGGAGCACCCCGAGAATGAGGGTCAAGCCGGATGCGACGATAAACAGAATGGTCGTCCGGCTCAGGCCTACAAGGATCTGACATAAAATTTCGGGGGGACAGATCGATGATGAGAATTCCAAATCCTACTCTCCTTAAAAGGAGCTCCCGCCCTTGGGATGGAAGCCCCTGAAAGGTGCAGCCTGCTAAGTTATTTGCGTAGGGCTTTGATCTCCTCGCATGTCGGCATGTAGTCTTTAGCCGGGATGATCACGATATCGGAAGCGATCAGAAATGGATATTGAGGGACCTTTTTGGTCACACCGAAAAACATGGGCAGCATGAGTTGGTGATCACATGCCCGAAGCTCTAACTTTCCCACCGGGCTATCGATCAGCATACCTTGCACCGCGTTGATAAATTTTTCTTTGTCAACTTTTCCTGCCTTTGCAAAACCCTTTTCAATGAGCACGCCAGTCACATACCCATAAAGAGCGCCTATCTTTGGGTACCGGTTGTAAGTTTTTCTAAACTCCTCTACAAAAGCTTTGTTCTCAGAGGTGTCAGGATAATAGAAGAGGTAATTGGCGGTTCCATAAACTCCTTCAGGGGCGTCGAGACCCTGGGGTTCAAGAGTGGAAAGTTCGATAGCAGTATGCTGATAGAAGGGAACCTTCTGGGCTAATCCGGTGGATTTCGCTGCCTTCTGGAAATTGACCATTCCACTACCACCGGTGGCAACGATGATAAAATCGGGCTTTGCCGCAAGAATAGCGGTGATGTAAGGCGTAAAATCCGTTTCCCCTACTTTCCACCAGGATTCGCCGAGCTTCTGCACTCCCGGTTTTAATTTCTTCAATTGGGTCCACACGCCATCGCAGATGGCGTGTCCGTATTCATAATCGTCCCCTGCAATCCAGTACTTGACGAAAGGCTTTTTTGCGAGTTCGAAGGCTGCAGCCCTACCAGCCATCAAGGTGTTCTCGGTAATTTGGAAGACGTAACGGTGGCCTTGCTCTCCGGTAATCTTATCGCTTTTGGAGAAGGTGACAAAAAAAGGAATCCTCTCTTTTTTGGCGAAATCGGATACGGCGAGCGCTGTGGCGCTGTTGATCGTTCCCATGAGGACATCCACATTCTCTTTAAGAACGAGTTCCTTGGCCATCGCTAAACCGATATCCGGCTTAAACTTCTCATCCCTTGTCAAGAACTCAATCTTCTTTCCCGGGACCCCTCCCTTGGCGTTCACTTTGTTAACGGCCATTTTGAACCCATCGAGAACGTCAAACGTATAAGCCGTCGCCGGTCCCGTGTAAGTGTCTATAATCCCTACTTTAATCGTGTCCGCCCCGAATGAGAAAGACGCGGCCAAAAACCAGACCAGAACAACACCCGTCCCGATGATCATTCCCTTTTTCATAATAGCCTCCATTAGCGATTCTTTGTCCATACCCATACCACAAAGCAATCCAGTAGGCCGAAGCCTTTCCAGCATGCCTGAACTGTCCAGAGGTCCCTCATAGCGAACAATGATGTCATCACCTATCTTAGAATAAGGCATTGATCATATTCAAGGCTGATGCCTTGAATTGCAGTTATTGAGCTTTGGATCTGTTTCGACATTAATTTACTTCGATTCATGACTTGGTGGGAACTTTGGGATTTGACATCCTAGTGATTCGGAATGACTCCTTCATTCCTCTGATTGTGCTCTTCTTTTAACATTGACAGCTTTCAAAAATAATTTTATTCAGTCATCGTCAGCGAGATATTTCCTAAAAGGGGGAGATATGAAGGAAAGGAATAATGTCGCGGTCGTCAGCGCAGTTCGGACACCTTTTGGAAAATTCGGTGGGACTTTAAAGGATATTCCTTCCATCGACCTAGGTGCCATGGTGATCCGAGAGGTTTTGAGAAGGTCGAATGTGAAGGGGGAGGAGGTTGAGGAGATTTATTATGGGTCCGCTGTCCCCGGAGAGGTGGCCCTGGAAACCGATGTCCCGGCGAGACAGGCGACCCTTAAGGCGGGAATGCCTTCGGAGTGTGTCTCCATTACGGTTGACCGTGCCTGTTGCTCTTCGCTCGCAGCCGTGAGGTTGGGATATAGAGCGATCAAGGCTGGAGAAATTGAAATCGCCTTGGGCGTTGGTGCCGAAAATATGAGCCGTACTCCTCTTGTCCTTCCTCCCGGTGTTCGCTGGGGAAGTAGATTGGGTAGCATTGAGTTGTGGGATTGTCTCTATGGCCTGGATTATAAGGGTTTCAATCCTGTATCGGTCGATGCTGGAGAAGTGGCTCTGGAGTATGGGATCACGAGGGAAGATCAAGATCGATGGGCTTATCAGAGCCAGATCAAATATGCCAGGGCCTTTTCAGAAGGAAAGTTCAAGATAGGCGAGGAATTGATGAGGCTTGAAATTCCCCAGAAAAAAAGCCCCCCATCGTTTTTGAAAGAGATGAATTTCCAAAGCCTGATACGACCCTTGAGAAGCTCTCAAAACTTCCCCTTGTCTATGGAAGCCGGACAGTCACCGCAGGAAATGCCCCAGGACTCGATACCGGGGCTTCTGCCATCCTGATGATGAGCGAAAGGAAGGCAAAGGACAAGGGGCTTAGGCCTTTAGCCAAAATTCTCTGTATGGTTGCAACCGCTACCGTTCCCCGTTTGATTGCAGCGATTCCGGCTTTTACCATTCAAAAGGCATTGAAGGAGGCTCAAACGGCTCTCGATCAAATCGACCTGATTGAAATCAACGAGGCATTTGCTGCAATGCCTCTGGTAAGCGCGAAGATATTGGCCGACGGAGATCCCGAGAGGATGGAGGCCCTCTTACAAAAAACGAATGTCAACGGGGGGGCCATTGCCATAGGTCATCCTGTGGGCGCAAGCAGGGCAAGAATTCTGATGACCCTTATCTACGAATTGAGAAGAAGGGGCGGTGGCAAGGGGGTAGCCTCGATCTGTGGAGGATTAGCCCAGGGAGATGGGGTAGTGGTCCAGGTTGAAAATGACTGACACTTGACAAAACAAATATTAGAAGTATAATAAGTGTATATTTTCACAAGCTCCGGGAGGTAGTTTACTTTAGAAAATTTGATAATTCCGGGTCGGAGTTAAGGCCCGATCTTGACCATTGATGTTTGGTCATTGATAATGAGGTGCCAAAGCTACGATACCCGACGCATGACCCTACGTAAGGGGGCCAATCTTAGGGGGTTGCATTGATTTTGCTATTTCGTCTTATCGAAAGGAGGATATTATGGAAGAATTTATAAAGGGGGGTGCGTTTCTGCTTGAGTCGATTTCCCCTAAGGACGTTTTCACACCGGAGGACTTTAATGAAGAGCAGAAGTTGATTGCGAAGGCAGTTACCGAATTTGTTACAGGCGAAATTATACCGGTGGCCGATGATATTGAGGCGAAGAAAGAAGGGCTCCTATCAAGCCTGCTCAAGAAGGCGGGGGAGCTTGGGTTCCTTTCCGCAGATATCCCGGAAGAGTATGGGGGACAGGATTTGGATAAGATCAGCTCCCTCCTTGTCTGGGAGAAGATGGCTATAGGAGGAGGTTCTTTCCAGGCCTCCTGCGGGGCTCACACTGGAATCGGTTCTCTTCCCCTTGTCTTCTTTGGCAACAAAGACCAAAAGAAACGTTATCTGCCCAAAATGGCGACAGGAGAGTACCTTGCTGCTTATGCCTTGACAGAGCCTGAAGCAGGCTCGGATGCTTTGAATGCCAAGACCACGGCGACGCTCAGCCCTGACGGAAAATATTACATTCTGAACGGCCAGAAACAATTTATCACCAACGCTGGAATTGCAGATACCTTCGTCACCTATGCCAAGGTGAATGGGGAGAAATTCACCTCCTTCATCGTCGAGCGCAAATATGAAGGGGTCTCTGTGGATGAGGAAGAGAACAAGATGGGGATGAAGGGGTCCTCGACCAGGAGCGTTATCTTCACGGATGTCAAAGTCCCTGTAGAGAATCTTATTGGTGAGATTGGAAGGGGCCATATCGTTGCCCTCAACGTTCTGAACATGGCACGCTTCCAGTTGGGTGCGGGCTGTCTGGGAGGAGCAAAGGCAGGCCTTCAAGAGGCGGTCACGTATGCAAAGCAGCGGGTTCAGTTCGGTAGCCCGATCGCCGATTTTGGCTTGATCAAACAGAAGATTGGAGAGATGGCGATTCGATGCTTTATCATGGAGAGTATGGTTTACCGGACGGGAGGCTTGACGGATTTGATTCTCAAGCGCATTGACCGGCAGGCCGACGATGTTGGGATTCAGATGGCAAGGGGGATTGAGGAGTACAGCATTGAAGACTCCATCAACAAGATCTATTGCTCGGAGTGTGCGGGCTATATCGCAGATGAAGCCGTTCAGATCCACGGCGGGTACGGATACATTCATGAGTATCCCGTTGAGCGGGGTTATAGGGACGAGCGGATTAACCGGATCTGGGAAGGTACGAATGAGATCAATCGTATGACGATCGTGGACATGTTGACCAAACGGGCCATGAAGAACCGCCTACCTATACTGGATGCGGCGCAGAAAGTGGCCAGCGAACTCCCGACCCTTCAGCCAAAAGTGGAAAAAGACGACGGGAAGCTTTCCATGCAAAAGGAAATGGTGGAGATAGCAAAAAAGATTACTCTCCTGGTCACAGGGGCAGCGGTTCAAAAGTACATGATGAAGCTGGCAGAGGAACAGGAGATCATGGGCTTGATGAGCGACATGGCGATTCAGGTCTTCGCCATGGAAAGCGGCCTGCTTCGGGCATTGAAGTCACTGGAAAGGTCTACAGATGAGAAGTCCGAACTCCAGAAGACCATGGTAAAGGTCCACGTCAATGATGCCTTTGATCGGGTAAAGAGTTTTGCAACGCAGGCATTCGCTGCCATTTCTGAGGGTGGCGCGCTCAAGACACAATTATCTGCCCTCGGGAAAATGAGCCAGTTTACCCCCGTGAATACGGTCGCCTTAAGACGGGAGGTCGCAAATTCAGTGATCAAGATAGGAAGATATCCATTTTAGCGTGAGTTAGCTCGACCTGCCTGCTCCAGGTTCTGAACTTAATCATTAGGGTAGGGCAGGCAGGTCATGCTTGCTGCGCGCAGGAATCTGACTCCTATTCCTATCCCGGAGATTTGAGTGGAGTTTAAAGCCGTAAAACGGTAAATGAGAAAAGAACGTGTTGAGAAGCCTACCCCGAAGGCGTACCCGATAGAATTCCGACCCAGAGAGATTACTTCCTGATCTTTTCCCGCGGCTGTTTTCCTATATTTGTACCGATCCAAATAGGGTTGATGTCTTTCCGCTATTTTGTCCTCCACTTTTCGACAACCCAGGGTGGTAGCTTAATAGGAACGATTCCCTTGTACGTGACCTCAGGTGCCTCTGGAGTTGCCTTCCACTTGTTAGGCCAGACACCTACGAACTTACCATCCTGCCACTGACAAGCAAGGCCGGTCGCGTACCCCGGTCCAAAGGTGATGTCATGGAGAGGTCGGCCTTCGGCATCTTTCATATATTTTATTGTGCTTGGAGGGGTCGAGTACACGCGCTCCTCCAGGACGGACACCATCTTATCCGGATCGAGTGTGCCAGCCTGCTCAATGGTCTGCGCGAGGGCACAGAGAATGGCCTCGTAAGTACCCGCGGTATAGGTCGGCGTTTGACCGAATCTTTTCACATAGCCCTCAACAAAAGGCTTTGTGAGTTCATTGAACTCGACCCCGCGTGCATAGGTGCCCGACGTAATAACGTAGTTGCCCATCCCCTGCGTTGCCTTCCAGAACTCATCCTTCTGGGCCTCTACATTGATGCCAACCTGAACGGCCGGGATCTTGAGTTCGCCTGCCTGTCTGGCAAACGCAATCCCCACCGGGGAAGAAAAGAACGTAAAAATGATCTGCGCCCCTGAACGCTGGATGCCGGACAGTTCAGCCGTGACATCCGTGGCCACCGAAGAGGGCCTCCAAACGCCTGCCACTTCCATACCCATCTTAGGAATGGCACCTTCGGCCGCCGCAGTCATCGCATCCCCAGCCATGGTCTTTTCCACCGCCACTGCGACTCTGATCTGGGGGATGTTTAAAGATTGTCTCAATATGGCTGCGACAGTGCCCAAATGGATGAAAGCTGCTTTGACAAGGGATGTGGAATTGTAAGGGGTCATCCGGAACCAATACTTGTAAACGTCGTAGTTCTGGGCCACCCGCGTGCAAAGCTCATTAGCAGAAGCCCCACAGCCGATAAAGATCTTCTTATAAGCCATGGCGACATCCTGCATGGCGAAGACCGCTTCTGAGCGAAAGCCTCCCACAAAAAAATTGACCTTATCCTTCACAACAGCCTTCTCTAAAGCGCCCACTGCGTCGGATATACTCAGCATTTCGTTCGTATCGATTTTTAACAGCTTGATCCGCTGTCTCTTATCGCCGACTAATACCCCTCCTTTAGCGTTAATCTCGTCGGCGGCCATGACCGCCCCGTTCCAATGGTCCTGGCCCTGCACAAATTTCATTGGGCCGACCACGCCAATCTTAATTTCCTGTCCAAAAGCAACTCCCCAGCACGACAAGGCAAATAAGAAACCCACTGCCGAGATGAGAACCCCTTTGCTTAGCCCACTCATTTCTAAATCCTCCTTTCTCTTTTCTACTCTCTAATAATAAATCCTCCGAGGGATGTCAATATTTCTCGTAAAAGGTACGTCCGGAGCCAATCACCTCCTTAGTGCATAAGCTTTAGGTCAAGGAGGAAGTTCCTGAACGGCCGCTCTCCCCCTGTCAAAGGCCTCCATGTTCAGCTGCAACTTGTGGGAAGGGAGCATCTCCTGAATAACGTTTTGGAATTCCTCCCGGCGCAAGGGAAGAAGGTCCAGGACCGAAAGAGCTCCAAGCATCACGATGTTGGAGAAGATGGGATCGCCAAGCTCCAAACCGATCTCTGTGGCGTTGAGCGTCCAGACCCTGCGACTCAATCTCTGAATCTTTCTTAACACAACAGATAATTCCGGGTAAACGGCATTGCCGGCGATGACATCAATGGGATGAATGGGACGGGTATTGATGAGCATCATTACTCCTGGGTTTCCGTAGTTCGCCAGAACCCTTAGTGCCTCAACTGGCTCCAACCCTATAACAAGGTCGCACTTACCCTCAGAAATTAGGGGAGAAAATTGGCCTCGTCGCGAGACCCGTATATGACTCATTACCGAGCCCCCTCTTTGAGAGGCTCCGTAGGTTTCGCCGATGGTCATGATATAGCCTTGCTGGACAAGCATTTGGCCAAGAATCTGAGAAGCCAGCACATTGCCCTGCCCGCCTACTCCAGTGATGATGATGTTCCAGGGGTCTTTTTGAAGGGCCACTTAGATGGTCTCCTTTAAGATGGCTGATTGAGGGCAAATATCCGCGCAGACACCACATCCGGTGCAGATGGCCTCATCGATCTGTGCTTTTCCCGTGACCGGATCCCATGCCAATCCCGGGCACTTGAATACCCGCGTGCATCGTCGGTTACACCCACACGCTTGGCCAATGCATCGCTCTTGATCCACGTGGACCTTGTAAAGGGACTTCAGCCGTTTGACCCGAACCAGCGCGCACTCCTGTTTCAGGATGAGGACTTTTATCCCTTCTCGATCTTGAAGAAGATCGTATAGGGTCTCCGTGGTATCCTGAACATCAAAAGGGTCCTTCACCTGCACCCGGGCTCCCAGGGCTTTGCAGAGGGCCTCAATATCTACGACTGGGGCTTCGAGGCCCATCGCTGTTCGGCCTGTCCCCGGATGGGGCTGAAACCCGGTCATCGCTGTGGCACTATTGTCCAGGATGAGCATTAGAAAATTGGACCGATTATACCGGGCGTTTACAAGGGCTGGAATGGCTGCGTGATAAAAGGTGGAGTCCCCGCAGACCGTTAAAACAGGCTGATTGAGACCAAATCTCTCAAGCTGCCCGAGCCCGTTGGCCAGCCCGGCGCCAGACCCCATAGCGTGACATGTCTTCACCTGTTCGAAACCCGCGGGCCGAACCCCTATGGTGTAGCATCCGATGTCTCCGAGCACGATTCCATCCCGGCCATCCATTATTAGGGCGTTTTTGAGAGACCAATACGTTGCACGGTGGGGGCACCCCGCGCAAAAGCCCAATTCCCTTATCGGAGCGAATAGCGAAACTGCCTCGGCAGCTTCTTGGACGTATTGCGAGGACCGGGGCTCATAGGGGACTTCGAAAACCTGCTGGATTGCTCTGGTGACGATATCGGGGTTGATCTCGCCGATGTCCGGTAGATTCCCCGAGGCTTTACCCAAAAAGATCTTTGCTCCTAGCTCGGCAGCCCTTTCGGCACAGAACTCTTTGATATTATTTTCCAGGAAGGGATCTACCTCCTCGATAAAAAGGATTCGGCTTGCCTTCTTCAAGTGCTGGGTGAGAAAAGATTCAGGGAGCGGCCAGGTGGTTCCGAGCTTCACAATTCCGGCCCGGTTCGCGACGCCCATATCTGCGAGTGCCTCGAGGGTATACATCCATCCTACGCCACACGTGACCACCAGGAGTTCCGGTTTTTCCGGGCCGAGGTAGAAGTTAAACGCGGATTCTTCGAAGCGGTCCTGGCATATCTTAATTTTTTCGTGAAGGCCTTTGTGAGTCACCATGACAGGCTGGGGGATGATTGGGCAGGAGGTATCGAAATAGGGAGTGGCTCGATTCTTCGGAAGGCGACCGAGCTCCACATTGCCTCTTGCATGGGAAAGACGCGTGACGCTTCGGATCAGGCACGGAAGCCTCAACTCTTCGGAGAGATCGAAGGCCCATCGGGTCATCTCCTTGGCCTCTTGAACAGTGGAAGGCTCCAGAAGAGGGAGGTCACACATCTTGGCGTAAGGCCGGGAGTCTTCTTCATTGGTAGATGAGAGGGCTGAGGGATCATCGCAGACCACTACCACCAAGCCCCCTTTGCTTCCCGTGAGGTTGAGATTGAAGAGGAAGTCTGAAGCCACATTGAGTCCGTTCTGCTTCATTGCCGTCAGGCCCCTGAGCCCGGCAAAAGAGGCAGCGGTCGCCACCTCTAAAGCCACTTTCTCATTGACGGACCACTCCACATAAAGTCCCAATTCTCCCGCAACTTGAGACAGAGAGCCTACGATCTCAGAAGAAGGATTCCCGGGGTAGGCTGCGCACACCTGAACTCCGGCCTCGATGGCCCCCCTTGCGATGGCTTCGTTCCCCATAAAAAGCGTCTTTTTTCCGGGTGATTCTTGGGAGAGAACGCTCATGACCCAGCCTCTTTAGCCTCTGAAAGGATTCGTCCGATCAATTCATGGGAAAGGATGATATAGCCATCCTCCAACTCTCCACGTTCCTTCAATGTTAAAAGGGCCCTTTGTTTCTTCAACAGGGAGGCCTCTTTTAAGTGCTTCAAATATTCTTTTGGTAGGGGCTGACTCTCCACTATCCCTGCGGCCTCGGCCCGGCTCAGTATCTCCTCCCCTAAATCGGACCGGGTGATCACAGTGTTCCATCCCTGAATCCCTTCTACCGTTCCCACGGATAAGTCCGACAACTCGGAGGTCATATCGAGGCAGATTCCGCATGTCGTTCGAATAAAGGGCCGAATTTCGTCTATTGGAACATTCCAGGTGCGATCATCGTCTGTAATCACCTTGAGGAGCCTCTCGGGCGGTGGGATAATATCTAGCTTCCGAATCCGAGCGCCATTCACCCGATTCCTGAGATATTTCATAAACGGTTCGTAGGTCAGGGCCCATGTGCAAAAGAGTCCGACGATCAGCGTGACCCGATCCATGAGGCTGGTTTTTTTGAGAGGTGAAACGCCCATCTTTCGCATGGCCAATACTTGGCAAGGAGTTCCTACCACACCGATCCTTTCCGTGTCCTCCCAGGGGCCTTGATTCAGGGCTTGAAGAGTCGGACCGGCCACATAGCTGGAGCCTGCACAGGAAAGAATCTCATCAGGACGGCGGATCACCCTTCCGCGTGGGAGATGATCCCCAGTCCGGTGGGTCAGCACCGCCCCATGGATGAATTCCTCTCTCAGGGCAAATTCCATCAGGGCGGAGACAACTCCAGAAGTCTGGCTCTTCTTTCGAATGTCAGGGGATGAAGCACGGGCCATCTTGACTTGCTTGAACAGCCCAAGCTCAATATTGAGATACCTTTGTCCAAAGACCTCCTGGTAGATGGTCTCCAGGTTCACCTGGGTACGGGGGCAATTGGCGAAGCAGCGTCCCTCGGCGAGGTCGCAATTGTCCAATTTCACCAATCTACCTTGCCAGGATTGCAGGTATGGGCACAGGGATAGACAGGCCCCGCAGGAGGTGCAGAGATCTTTCTGGATCACACCAGATTCAAGTGCTTGAAGTCCCCTATTTTCCAACTTTATCTCGGCTCTTAGCTACCAACGAATGAAGCGATACGCAAATTGACAAGAAAGTTATTCAGACGAAACGCTTGGGGAAAATCCTAAATTCCAAGCAGAACGAGATTCAGAATTCCGATGTTCTGAGCAGGACTTCTTAGATTTAGCATTTTGGATTTGTTCAGAATTCGGACATTGGAATTTAGAATTTTCAATCCGTCCCTTTTTGTTCCGGTTCCGATTTCCGTGCTCTCTATTTTTTAGAGTAGTCGTACCAGCCCTTGCCCGTCTTTTCCCCGTAGTGTCCCTGAATGTATCTCTCCACGACACTCGGAGGTGGAAGGTCGGCAAGATCGCCGGTCTTTCTAAACTGCTCCATGGACATGATGTAGCGAAGATCGATTCCTGTGAGATCCATCAGGCGAAAAGGTCCCATGGGATGCCCGGCCCCATAGACACAGGCTTTGTCGATATCCTCTGCGGTGGCAACGCCCATCTCAAGTATCCAGAGGGCTTCTCTCGAGATCACCCGAAAAATCCGATTCAGGAGGAATCCTTCCACTTCTTTGTTAATCAGCACCGGCACCTTTTCGAGTTTTTCACTGAGCTCCATCGTGATCTGGGCGGCCTCGTCCGAGACATGAGGGCCCTTCACCACTTCCACGAGTCTCATTGCTAATGCCGGATTGAAGAAGTGCATGTTCAAAACCTTCGCCGGCCGTTTGGTAGCGTCGGCAATCAGAGAGCTCACAATGGCCGAGCTATTAGTGGCCAGAATGGCGTGGGAGGGGGTGAGCCGATCCAGATCCGCAAAGACCTTTCTCTTGATGTCGAGGACCTCGATGGCAGCCTCGATGACAAAATCGGCCTCTTTCGCAGCCTCCTTTAGGTCGAGGGTGAAGAAGATCTTCTTTCGCGCCGCTTCGGCCTGCTCCCTGGTTATCTTTCCTTTTTCAACCCGCCCCGGCAGATAGGTGTCGGCAAATTTCTCAGCCTTCTTTAATACATCCGGGATAATGTCCGTGCAGATGGTCTTGTATCCATGCATGGCACAGAGCAAAGATATCTGATGCCCCATGTTCCCCGCTCCGACGACGCAGATGTTCTTTATATCGTTGACGTTCATGGCCCTGCCTCATCCTTTCCTTTTTTGTTGTTTGAAGACTTCTTATAATAAACTAAATTCCCCTCCCGGCCTGCCAGCAGACAGGCATTGAAAAGGGAGGGGAATTTTATGTTTCTGGAGGTGAGTAAGTTTCTTGGACAGCCAACGCTTAAGATTCTCTCTCGATGATCGTGGCCACTCCCTGACCGCCGCCGACACAAGCGTTGGCCAGTCCATAGCGCCCGCCCTTGGCTTTTAAGATCCGGGCAAGGGTGCCTACCAGACGGACCCCGGTTGCTCCCAAAGGATGGCCGATGGCTGTGCCCCCGCCCATCACATTCACCCGGTCTGGATCGATACCCAGCTCCTTGATGCAGTTCAGTGCGACGATAGCGAAAGCCTCATTGATCTCCCAGTAGTCGATGTCTTTAGCCTGCAGACCGATCTTCTCCAAGGCCATACGGCTGGCAGGCACAGGACCCACCCCCATGACGGTAGGGTCCACTCCGGCGAATCCGATAGAGCGGATGGTCGCCATGGGCTGGATCCCCTTCTTCTTAGCGGTCTCTTTAGACATCAGGATCATAGAGGTCGCCGCAGCGTTTAAGGGGGAGGAATTCCCGGCCGTGATGACTCCATCGGGTTTAAAGGCCGGCTTGAGGTCTCTCATCCCCTCGAACGTGGCATCATCCCTGACCGCCTGGTCACGATCCACGACAAGCATCTTTCCGTCTGCCTGCTCGGCTTCGATAGGAAGGATTTCATCTTTGAAAAATCCCTCCTTCTGAGCTTTGGAGGCCAGTTGATGGGCGCGAGTTCCCCAGCGATCCATATCTTCTTTGGAAAAATCCCTTAGGGTGAAAAGTTTTTCCGCAGTGAGCCCCATATTGGTGGTCGTCATCATGTCCCAGTGTTTGAAGGCCTCATCCGTAAAAAGACGCATGTTCGGAGAGATGGCCCCTTTTTCCAAAAGGACTCCACCCATGGGAACACGGGTCATGTGCTCCATGCCGCCCACCATCGCAATATCGGCAAAGCTCATGGCAATTTCCATAAAGCCAATATGAATGCCAGCCATGGATGAGCCACATTGTTGGTCGACAAACTTGGCGGCAATCGTCTGAGGCAGATTGGCCAGAAGGATGGGGTAACGGCCACCGTAAGTCCACTGCTCACTCACTCCCATGGCCGATCCCACGAGGAAATCATCGATCTCTTCAGCCTTAATCCCCGTCCTCTTTATTAGCTCGGGAAGAAGCTTAGCCAAAAGCTCATCTGATCTGAGCTTATGAAACCAGTCTCGGCCCGGGTCATTGGGCCTGGATCGAGACAAAGCGGTTCTTAAATATCCCGCGATCACCACTTCTCTCATTGTTTTGGCCTTGGCTGTTTTCTCCTTCGCTGTTTTTCCCCTCATCATTTTTTCCTCCTTGGTTTAGTTGGTTTATTAAAGAAAGCGAATAAGCTGTCCCCCGCCACCTACGCCTGGCCCACGAGCCTTTCTTATTTGGACTTTCCCGGCGCTGGTTTGCGATCCTGAATCCCGGCCAGCTTCTTCACCATCTTCTTCCTGGCTTCTACATCATACTGCGTCGTAATCGCTATGGCCTCCATGATCGGAGACCCGCCGCCATGATAGGCTCCGAGGAGATGAATCCCCCCGGTTGCCGAACAAATCACATCCCCGATATACCGCCACAACTGCGCCGCATCCTCGGGATGAATATCCGGGTTGCGAGTGATGTACTTGTACAAAAGATCCTTGGTCTCGGGGTTCACAAAATCTCCTTCATAAGGGAAGGTCGCCGGCATCCCACCGGAAACATCACAGAGAATCTCCGCCTCTCGGAACACCGCCTCTCCAGTCAAACATCGCCCCACATTCGCATAGATCGAGTGAGGAATGTAACTTCCAGGCCCATATGGGCTAAATCCCATGCCGGGAATGTAGACCTCGGGCTTCCCCAACTCCGACGCCGTAAATCCCGCTGCATAGCCCAGCTCCGATACCCGAATAATCTCTGCTAACTTGTCCCGCACGTGCGACGCCTTGCCAATCCCGTTGTAATCCGCCGCCAATGCCACGGTTCCTAACATCAAATCACCCAAGGCCGGCTTACATCCCGAATAGCTGTGGCGATGAAAAAGAGCAAACAAAAGCGCACAAACACCGCCGTGAATCGTCTCCCCGCAAAGGAAGACCCGCTCCCACGGAATAAACGCATCGTCAAATATCGTGTACGAATCCGTCGCGCCAGGCGCAAACCCCCTCTTGAAATGCTTCCGATCCCGCAGGTTGTGCACCGTCACCACCTGCTTGACTCCTTCCCAATCCCCGGGAACCGCAAACGCCACGGCCCAATCCTTCTCCTCCGGCAAAAGCGCCCGGGTGGGCACCACCAAAATCTCATCGGCCACGGAAGCCTCCGAGTTGTGCACCTTGGAACCCCGCACGACGATCCCGTCTTTCTTCCTCTCTACCACACGTACATACAGATCCGGGTCCTTCTGCTGCGAAGGCCGCTTCATCCGGTCACCCTTGACGTCCGTCTGCGCACAGCAACCCACCAGATCCTCTTTCTGAAATCGCTCCAGCCATTTCTTGAAATTCTTGTGGTATTGGGTGGCCCCGTTGTTCTGCTTGTCCGCCTCGTAAGAGACGTTGTAGATAGCATTGGCTCCGTCAATCCCCATGCAGCGCTGGATGCAACCGCCCGCCACCTGGCAGAGCAGTCGCGTCATATCCTGCTTCTTGTGCAGGTCTTCTTTGCTATGGTGAATATGACAGAACCGGTTGATCTTTTCGCCCGTCAGGTGCGACGTGGCCGTGCACACTTCCTGGTGCTTAGGGTCTGCGGCGTAATCAAAGGTCAACCCGATGGTGTCAATCGTCGCCATCTGCACTTCATCGTCACGGTCGATCTTCTGCCCATCGACATAAATATTCCGCCGCATCTTCTTCAACCCGTCGATAAACTGCTTCTTCGTCCTCATCTTTGTTTCATCCTCCTTTTGGTTGTAAATTTGTTCTGATCAACGAACCTCTTGCCGAACGAGATGAGCCGATCGTCGGGAAAATCGTCAGACCATTGCAGAAAGGAACCCATATCAATCGTTTAACCTCAATCTGACTTGTTTGCAAGCCGGAGTCTCTTCTGGGCATATCTATCGCCATGCCTCTACCCCTCCTGCGATTCTTTCTTTTCCGATTCCAGCAGCGCCAAGACTCCCTTGTACTCCTCCCGGGAGAGCTTACGGTAGAGATGGTAGAAAAAAATACTCATAATCTCTCTTCCTTGAACAACCCTTTTCGAGAATTCCTCCGGCAAGAGTTTTCCGAGGGCGACTTCGATGTAGTGTTTGTGCGACAAGATGACGATCTCCCGAAACTTATCCCGGAAGTGTTTCAGTGCCTCGGGGTCGAACCCCTCGACGGCACCCAGGCCGATGTGATCCATTTCGACAATCAATTTACCGAGCGTAATGTCGTCCTGCGAATACACCTTCTGGCCATTGCGAACCTCCGGCGTGATGATCCTCCATTCCTCCATTTTGGACAACCATTTTTTTCCCAAACCCGTCGCCGCCAGAAAAGGCTCTTCACCCGCTATCTCGTTCGGAAGGAGTTGGTCTATGGGTCTGAAGTACTCTCTCCGCAGATTGAGGAGAGACTGCCATTCGGACGATTTTTTTTGTTTTTTCAGAATGTTTTTGATCACCGCAAGAGGAAGGAAGTGACGATCCTGAAGTTCTTTGATGAAGCGGATGCGTTCGACATAGCTATCGTCATATTCCGCAATGTTCCTTCCCCTTTTGAGGGGTTTGGGAAGAAGTCCTTCTCGGATGTAGAAATGAACAGTTTCCTTTGATACTCCGGTATGCTGAACCAGATCTCGGATTTTCAAGAGTCCCCCTCTCCTGCCTGCGGAGGTTTAAGAACACGGGACCGTCTCGTATGAAAGATCGCCACCGTGACCAATCAGGCTATTTGTTTCCTAAAAAGTATTACTAAATGCTATACACAAAAGTCAAGAAAAATCTTAGGCATACGATTTTTTTCTTGACAAAAGACCTAAAATTTATTATCCATCATTTATCATAAAAGTGCAACAATATAAGGCTACCCCTGATTCTCTGAGATGAAGACCGGCGCTCTTTGCGCTTATCTTAGGAGGAGGTAATGTTATGAAGAAGGATTATAAGACTGTGAAAGTGGAAGTGAAAGGAGACGTGGCTATTCTCGCTCTGAATAACCCTCCGGTGAACCAGCTCTCTGCCCATTTTGTGCGGGAGATGGCCGATGCACTCTCCCAGGCCTGGTCGGACAAGGCTATTAAGGCTGTGATTCTTACCGGTACCGGAAAAAACTTCATCGCCGGAGCAGATATCACTGAGGTTCAGACAGTGAAAGATAAGAATTTTCTATTGCCCAGGGTGATAGAAAACCACCTTTTTATCAATTCGATCGAGGATGCGCCTAAGCCCGTGATTGCCGTCATCAACGGCAATTGTCTGGGAGGCGGGCTGGAAATCGCGATGGCCAGTCACTACAGGGTTGCGGCTCAGGGTATTCAGATCGGGCAGCCGGAAGTGCAGATTGGCCTCATCCCGGGTGCCGGGGGCACCCAGCGGCTTCCTCGACTGATCGGCTTCGCCGATGCTTTGCAGATGATCACGACTGGCAACCCCATTTCAGCCGACGAAGGAGTGAAAAAAGGAGCCCTCGATGAGGTGGTTGAGGCGAATCAGCTCCTGGATCAGGCTTTCAAAGTTGCCCGGCGTTTTATATCGGGGGAGCTAAATCACAAAGATCGCCTCACCAAGAACAAGAAGGATAAGCTGCCGAATCCGGAAGAGAAGGCCGGGATCATCGCTTTTGCTAAAGGAATGGCTGCCAAACAGGCCAAAGGATATATTGCTCCGTTTAAGGCAATTGAGGCCCTGGAGCGGGGACTCACAGATAATTTCGAGACCGACCTGAAAATTGAAGCGGAACTTTTTGCCGATTGCGCAGTCTCGGACGTCGCCAAAAACCTCATTGGCATCTTTCTGAATACCCGGGCTGCGGGAAGGTTGTCCCGGATCGAGAAGATCGAGCCCAAAAGAATTAAGAAAGTGGGCATGCTCGGCGGCGGCGTGATGGGATCGGGAATCGTCAACCTGCTTTTGAGTAACGGGTTCGATGCTATTCTCTGGGACATCAACGATGAGGCCATTCGAAAGGGGCTTGAGGCCGTCCGTAAAACCTATGCCTACTCCGTTAAGAAGGGAAAAATGACTCAAGAGGGATTGGACAAACTAATCAAGGAGCACCTCGTCACCACCACCTCACTGGAAACTCTGAAGGATGTAGACCTGGTGATCGAAGCCGTGTTGGAGGATTTGAAAATCAAGCAGGATGTCTGGAAGCGCCTCGAAGGGATCTGCCGGCCGGACGTGGTTTTCGGAACCAACACCTCGGCACTGCCCATCACGGAGATCGCCTCTGTCCTTTCGGACCCCGGCCGCATGATCGGGCTGCACTTCTTCAACCCTGCGGAGCGAATGCAACTGCTGGAGATCATCTGCGGTAAGAAGACCTCAGATCAAACGCTATCCACCAGCGTGGCCTTTGGCCGGGCCATTCGCAAGGTCCCCATTGTCGTGAATGACGGACCGGGCTTCTATGTCTCGAGGCAGTTGGGCGGTCTCATGGGGGAATCCATCTTCATGGTAGCAGAGGGAGTTGATCCAGCCAAGGTGGAAGAAGCCGTCGTCGATTTCGGACTCCCCATGGGTCCAGCAACCTTGAGCGATTTGACTGGAATCGACATCAATTACCATGTGGGGAAGACGTTTGAGAAAGCATTCGGGGAGCGATTGAAAATACATCCTTTGTCTGAGCGCATTTACCAAACCGGGTGCTACGGACGAAAAACTGGATCCGGATGGTACGACTACAGCGGCGAGAAACCTGTCCCGAACCCAAAGGTGATGGAAGTTATCAAGAACTATCTCAAGGAGAAAGGGGTTAAGCCCAAATCCATGACCCCGAAGGAAATTATGGACCGGATGATGGCTCGAGCCATCAATGAGGCTGCCTTCATGATTCAGGAGGGAATTTGCGATCGGCCTCAGGATATGGACCTGGCGATGATCTACGGGACTGGATTTCCTCCCTACCGGGGTGGGATTCTCCGTTTTGCTGATGTTTGGGGAATTGGAAACGTGTATCAGTACCTGTCAAAACTTGAAAAAGAACAGGGGGTGAGATTGAAGCCTTGCAGCCTTCTCAAGGAAATGGCGGACAAAGGCAAAACATTTTATAAGGTGTAGCCAGAAGTTCAAGGGCAAAATGTGACAGTTATCGGTAAGCAAATCGGCAAGCGTGTTTTGAGGGGATTTTTTCCAATAAGTAATCAAGAAAGGAGGAGGAAGATGGCAAGGGTATTCAGTTCAGTGAAAGAGATTTTCGATGGGATGGCCGGAACCTTCAACCCTAATGCTGCTGCCGGACTGAATGCGGTGGTCCAGTACAACATCGAAGGTGCGGACGGTGGAGACTGGTATGTCGTCATCAAAGACCAGACCTGCACAGTATCCCAAGGAGTACATACCAGCCCAACCCTTACGATGAAAATGGCGGACAAGGACTGGACTGCCATGTGCAACGGCCAACTCAACGGCATGACCGCCTTCATGACAGGCAAGCTCAAGACCACGGGCGACATTATGTTGGCCCAGCGCCTGACAACGCTTTTCCCAACCAGCTAAGCCGTGTGTAGTATAAAACAAGAAGAGTAAGACGAGGAACCAGGGTCCGTGTTTCTTGTCAGGAACAGTTATCCTGGAGGGGTAGGTTTGTCTGAAGTCAGGGGTAAGTCGGTTCTATCATTGCCGTAACAGGAACGTGCCCCTTCCCGCCAAAGCGGGGTAGGCTGGGTTCAGGAGCACGATATGAAGGATGTCACAATGCAGGGAAGTCTCCGCCCTTTGGGCGGAGACTTCACAAATTTGGGTCAGTATAAGATTTAGAATTTCTGGGAGGAATTTATGGGCAAGAGGATCCTTCGTACAAAACTCTGCGACATGCTGGGGATTGAGTACCCTATCATCGCGGCTGGAATGGGGCCAACCCTGATTGGCGAGACGACAGGGGCTCCGGTAGAGTTGGTAGTGGCTGTTTCCGAAGCGGGAGGTATGGGGGTGCTGGGTGGGAGCGGATTCACTGTGGACGGGTTGCAGGAGGCCATCCAGCAGATCAAAGCCAAAACAAAGAAACCGTACGGTGTTGATCTTCTTTTGCCACAGAAACTGGACTTGAACTTGGGAGGAGGAGCAGCTTTAAAAGGGGTGAAAGAATTGCCTCTGAGCACGATGCTAAGATCTCTGCCCAAACCGTATCAGGACTGGGTCAAGAAAGTAAAAGAGGAGCTTCAAATTCCTGATGTGGAGATCATGGTCAAGATGAATAGTACTACCAGATGTCCCCAGGAAGCAATTCAGGTGTGCATTGAAGAAAGGGTGCCGCTCTTTTGTGCAGGGCTGGGGAACCCAGGGTTCATGGTGGCACAAGCGCATGCGGCGGGAATGAAAGTTCTTGGGATTACGGGAAATGCTAAGAATGCCCGCAGGATGGCCCAATCTGGGATCGATCTTCTGGTTGCACAGGGGCACGAAGGAGGAGGACACACGGGCCGCATCGGGACCATGGCCTTACTACCCCAGGCCATCGATGCCGCGTACCCAGTGCCCGTCCTGGCAGCAGGCGGCATCGGCGATGGCCGGGGACTAGCTGCCGCCCTGGCGATGGGTTGCGTAGGCGTATGGGTTGGAACCCGCTTCTTGGCCACGAATGAAGGAGGAGCTCTTCCAGTCAACAAGAAACATATTATCGATTCCACGGATGAAGATACCCGGGTGAGTAAGGCCTACACCGGCAAGACCCTCCGGGCGAGCTACAACAAGTATCACGACCTCTGGGATGGTTCGGGATTGGAGCCGCTCCCCTTTCCGACCCAGGTTTTGATCTCTTCAGCCCTCCTGGGGAGTTTTGTCGAGGGGAAAAAAGACGAATACGTTGGCGGTCTTGCTGGCCAGGTTTCAGGCCTTATCAAAGAGGTCAAACCTGCCCGCCAGGTGCTCGAGGAAATGGTGGAGGAGACAGTGGATATCCTGACCCGCAGACTTCCGGAAAACGTAGTGACTAAATAAGAATATTTACCCTAGAGACAGCCGAGATAAAAATTCAAGAAGTGGAGCCCCGCGATTTTGCCGGGGCTCCGCACATCCGTAAACTCATCCAATCAATTTCAAAGCATTGAGCTAATAATGATTCTCTGAATCTGACTGGTACCCTCACATATCTGGAGGGCTTTTACGTCCCTTAAATACTTCTCCAATGGTAATTTGCGGATATATCCGTGTTCACCAAGAATCTGGATGGCGCCACTGCGAACCCTTTCTGACATCTCCGTTGAAATTATCTTGCACATGGATGAGGCCATCGTCGAAAGGCTAAAGGGGGGTCCTAAATATGAATTTACCTGGGAGAGATGAACTTAAGGAGCTTCTGATCAAAGGCTGGATGACCCACGACGCCATGTGGTTTTACAGTTGCCTGCAGGAATGCGGGATCGAGAAGACGAACAGGATCAACAAGGCTGCAATAAGGGCCATGGCAGCGATAGAGATCAAACGTATCCAAAAGGCCGTGGGTGCTGGGAAACTTGATTCGTTTGATGAGTTCAAACGTTTTTTTGAAATGACCATGGAGATCGCAGCCGGCGAATTCATGAAATATACGTATAGCCTGCCTGCAAACAACAGAATGCATGGTGAATGGGAGTCATGCTTTGCTTATGAGGGAGTGAAGGCGCTGGGAGTCATCGACCGCTACGAATGCGGCATCATGCTCCGGATCGAAACATGGCTCGATACCCTGGGCATTAAATATGAAGTCGAACCAAAGGTAACAGGATGCATGATGCATACCGACGGCAAATGCTTTCGGGATTACAAATTTTTCTTTGATAAATAAATTACGAAAGGGGGAGACAAAATGAAAATATCAGAAGATGTATGGGAATCCTACCAAAAGCGTTTAGGCTATACTGATGATGAGATGAATAAATTCAGGCAAAACCCAAGAAATGAAGATGTCATTTCCAAAGCACCCGCATTAATGAATAAGACGATTGTGGTAGAAGTTGTGGATTCGCATGGATGCAATAGTCAGCATAAGGTGGACGATAAATTCTACTTCGATGGGTCAGGCAATCTGTTAACCAAACTTTGCCCCAAAAGAATCTGCTTCGGAGCGTTGAGTTCAATGCCGCCGTTGATTTCGATGGCACATGAACTCTTCTATGCGGGTGTCGACCCGAACGAGATGCGATTTAAGAGGGTAGGCTGCTCCGATGTGGGGTTGCAATGTGGGGGATGGGGGCGTGTTGTTGTGGGGATTAAGGTGGAAAAACGCAAGAAGACGGATGAGGCAAAAATATGAGTTCCATTCAAGTCGGTTCTACAAATGGTGAATCTTCAACAGTCAGGTACCGCCGGCCATGCACAGGGTCAAGACACAGGAGGATCTTGAGATGGCAACCTTAAGGAGATCTATAGCATATGTGATATATGAGATAGATAACGTGGCCCGACCCCAAATTCCAGCAAATTTCCAACTTTCAATTGATAAATAAATGGGGCTGTTCCAATCCCTTGTCCTAATTCCCGAAAAAAATCTTGACAATAAGTAGACCGTTCTATATATTGCTTACATGTCAACTCAAGGCAAAGTAACTCGAAAGAAAATAATTGATACTGTAATCGAACTACTGAAAGTTAAAGGATATAATGGGGTTGGATTGCAGGAAATTATCAACGAAAGTGGTACTCCCAAGGGATCTCTCTATTTCCATTTTCCCGGTGGTAAGAAGGAAATTGTTGAAACGGCAATCAAGCAACATGGCGAAAACATTGGTAAGTATTTTCAGATGGTGTTTCTTGGCACCGTAGATATCGCAACTGCCATTAAGACGGTTATTATGTATTGGATTAATGAATTAGAATTTTCAGACTTTACAAAGAGTTGCCCGGTTGCAAATACAGCGGTTGATCTGGCGAGTACCTCAAATACAATCCAAGGAATGTGCGCTCAATGTTTTTCCGTGATGAGAGATGTTATGGCCGAAAGATTAAGAAGGGATGGAATGGGTACGGTTGAGGCTGAGAAACAGGCCTCATTTATACTATCCTCTCTTGTGGGTGCGATTATCCTGAGCAAGGCCTATAGAAATACGGAACCGCTAAAGATATTGGTGGAAAGATTGCCGCGACTTTAAATCAAAAATGAAAAAGAGGAGGAACTATATGGATAAAAAACTCACCGATAATATTTTCAAGAGAGCAAAAGAACTGGGCGTGGATATGGTCTCCGCATGCACCACGGCTCAGATGGAAAAGTATCCCGGGGCAAAAGATGAGATCGGCAAGATCGACCCCCAAGCCAAATCTTTCCTGATTGTGGGCATCCGCATGGTCAGCTCATCGGTCGCGGCCTCGGAGCGCAACATCAGAATTGCCCAGTTTTCCACAAAACTGCTCTACGAGGAATTGGCCCGCGTGGGTTTCGCTTTCATGCGAGACTTGGATGATGCCGGTTTCTCGGCCAGCCCGATCCCGACCTATCTTCCCTTACCCATGCAGCAAGACACCAAGGGACTGATCGCAGAGCTGAGCCTGCGACATATTGCATACGAGGCCGGACTCGGGTCGATTGGGAAGAATGGTCTTTTGATCACCCCGGAATTCGGGCCGCGCGTCAGGTTCCTGGCCATTCTCACCAGCGCGGACTTGGCCCCGGCCAAGCCTGTGGAGGAAAATTACTGTTCCGAGTGCGACCTGTGCGTGGAGGCCTGCCCCACGGGCGCGCTCAGGCTTAAGGGCGAAGAGGCAATCTTGCGTTGCGCAGTACATCACATGAAATATGGTCTGCCCGGCCTTACCCGGTTTGGGATAAAGCTGATTAAGGCACCCAACGACAACGAAAAAATCAACTTAATCAGAAGTCCGGATTTCTGGGAGATATGGCAGAACATGAACACCGGGGTGTTCTACTATTGCTTCGACTGCCTCAACTCCTGCCCGGTGGGGAAATAAAATCAGCCCTAATTTTTGTTGGGGCAAACCTGTCAGGAAAAAAAGAACCGGATTTCTTTTTATAGATAGTGAACTGGTTCACTATCTATAAATATTTTAAAAAAATGGAGGAAGTGCCATAGTAAGATACGCGTTAGTTATTGGCGCCTTAATGTATATCGGTGAAGGGATTTTAAAATTTTTTCATTTTAAATTTTTAGGCATGGATATGCCGTGTGGAGCTTCATTAATTATTGTCGGTTTTGAACACTATGTTTGCCAATTTGAGCTAGGATCTTGAGATGGCAGCTCTCAAGAGATTTACGGCATATGTGATAATCTGTTTGGCTGTCTTTTTCGGAAGCAGCCCGCTCTTGGCATTTTTGTTGTTTCTTCTAGCTGGATCACCGGAGCTATTAAACCTTAACTTTCGTGCCGGCCAAGTCCTGTGGTGGGATGCCGCTCTCTCCATAGCCTTCTTCCTTCAGCATAGTGGCATGGTTCGAAAGTCTATCCGCCAGCGGCTGGCCCACTTCTTTCCAGAGGAGTATCAAGGCGCTTTGTAGGCAATCGCGTCAGGTATCGTCTTGTTGGCAGTGATTGTTCTGTGGCAGAAGTCAGCGCCTGCCTTCTGGGTATCTCACGGCGTATTCCGCTGGCTGTTCTACATACTCTATTTCTTGTCGTTCGCCGGATTTATCTGGGGGATTAGAGCACTGAAAGTCTTTGATCCCTACGGCTTTAGGCCGATCTTGGGTCGTTTGAGGGATAGGAAGTCAAGGCCCATGTTGTTCGTGGTCAGGGGGCCTTACCGTTGGGTGCGCCACCCCCTCTATCTTTTTATGATATTGATGATCTGGTCTTTGCCCGGATCTGTCAGCGGACAGGCTGCTATTCAATGGTCTCTGGACGGTCTGGATAGTGATCGGTTCAATACTTGAAGAACGTGACCTTGTATTGGAATTTGGTGACGCCTATCGTGAATATCAGCGTAAAGTTCCTATGCTCATTCCGTGCCGTCTTCGTCCGATTTCGTAGGTTGAATTCAGCGGATTCGAAAGACAGGACGCAATAAATGCGTGGTTGGAGGATAAGAAATGAAGAAAAATCTTCAATTCTTAACTGAGAAGAAAAGCAGAAAGAG
>DATHCH010000078.1:0-11985 GCA_035319625.1 Thermodesulfobacteriota bacterium | reverse complement strand
AAGATCGAAAGACAAGCTGGAACCCCTGCTCCACGAGCTCATCCCGGTCAACTATGCTACGGCGAAAGAAATCATGCCGCAAGTGAAGAGCATCCTGAGCGAGCGAGGGGATGTCAAGGTCGACGACAGAACCAATACATTAATTGTCAAAGATATCTCAAGAACCCTTCCAGACGTTAAAAATTTGGTGAAGGCTCTGGATACGAAAACCCCCATGGTCTTAATTGAAGCAAGGATCGTCGAAGCCAACCTCACTTTTCAAAGTGAATTGGGCGTGCAATGGGGGTTTTTGGTCGGAGGAGCAAAGGCTAAGATGGGAGGAGGAGGAGTTGGTACGATTACGACCACGACTTCGGGGGGTACGACCACGAGCACGACAGGGCCTCTTGGGAGTGTTGTCAATGAGGTTGTCAATCTCGCTGCAGTTCCCCGAACAAGCTTACAAAGTTCACCGACTACGGCGGCGGGTCTTCTTTCAGCTGTTTTCAGCCGGGGAACGATACAAGAATTGGATGTCACACTCTCGGCTCATGAATTCAAAGGAGACGTTAAGATTATTACGAGTCCCAAGATCGCAACTATCGATAATAAAGAGGCATCGATTGAGCAGGGGATCAGGTTTCCCTATCTGGTATTAACAACTGAAGGAACTGTTTCAACCAACTTTATGGACGCCGATCTCAAGCTCACCGTAACCCCCCATGTGACAAACGATGGGATGATCAAATTGATTATCAAGGTGAAGAAGGATTCTCCGGATACATCTATTGAGGTCCAGGGAACACCCAGCATTGACAAGAAAGAGGCGATCTCCGAAGTTCTAATCAGAGACGGCGGGGTTGCTGTTATTGCAGGGATCTATACGAGGGACAAAGAGGTTCAGAATGAAGGAGTTCCTCTCTTCGATAAGATTCCGTTACTCGGCTGGTTATTTAAAAGCCAAAACAAGCAGGATAACAAGACAGATTTATTGATCTTTATCTCGCCAAAAATCCTGAAAGATGAAATTTGAGGTTCATTTTCAACCTCTCTCACCGGGAAGAGCCCCCTGGCATTTCTCCCAGAAGATGACCCAGGGGGTATTTTTTACCCAAAGGCGCCAACCAATTTCTCAATTTGGTTTATTTTGTTTTGAGCAAGGTATTTCTTTATCCCCTGGATGACTTCTATACCTGTTCTTGGATTAATTAAATTGGCCGTTCCAATTTGAATCGCGGAAGCTCCCACCAGAATGAATTCGATTGCATCCTCGGCATTCATAATGCCCCCCATGCCAATAACAGGAAGGCCAACAGCCTGACTGACCTCCCAGGCCATTCTCACTGCAATGGGCTTAATGGCCGGGCCTGACAGGCCTCCAATAATGTTCCCCAATTCCGGTTTTTTGGTGTGGATATTAACGGCCATCGCCCGGAAGGTATTCACAAGGGAGACCGCATCTGCTCCTCCTTCCTCGACGCTCTTAGCCATTTGTGCAATGTCCGTGACATTGGGTGATAATTTTGCGATCAAGGTCAATGTGGTTGCTTTTCTTACTGCTCGGACAAGGCGGTAAGCCATTCGCGGATCGGTACCAAAAACAATCCCGCACCTTTTGATATTAGGGCAGGAGATATTCATCTCAAGGCCGGAGATGCCGGGAAGACTTTCAAAGCGCCTTGCCAATTCAATATACTCCTTTTCCGTATTCCCAAAAAAATTGATGATAAGATGCGTTTTTAAATTTTTATAGTAGGGTAATCGATTCTTGACAAACTCTTTATAACCAGGGTTCTGCAGTCCGATGGAATTAAGAATCCCGCCTTCCGTCTCAAAAATTCGAGGCGGAGGATTTCCCTTCATGGGTTTCAATGAGATTCCTTTAGGGATGACTGCGCCCAGATGATTCAGGTCGAAGAAATCTTCAAATTCCTTGCCGAACCCAAATGTCCCTGAAGAAACGATCACTGGGTTCTTAAGTACTATCTTCCCAATTTTTACGGTAAGATCGAAATCTTGCACAGAACCGCTCTTATTCCCAGGCGATATCCCCCAAACGAAAAACAGGGCCATCTTCGCAGACCCGTTGATAAGGTGTTTTAGGATGGTTCGTTTTAACGACGCATCCCCAACAAGCTCCGAAGCCACATCCCATTCTTGCCTCGAGAGAAGCCTGGCTCATAAAATTGTTAATTCTTTCAACCCCGGCCATCGCCTTCAACATCGCGACTGGACCGCAAGCATAGAGATAGTATTTTTCATTTCTTTTAAATGTCTTTTTTTGTGACAAAAAAAGATCAACGACCGTCCCTTGAAAACCCAGGCTCCCATCTTCTGTGGCGATAAAAATATTTGAATTGAATTTTTTAAAGTCCCCTACACACAAAACATCACGCTCTGTCTTTCCCCCTATAAAAACAAATAATTCTCTCGCTTCGAATGCTTCGACTAAGGGATAAAGTGAGACGATGCCCATTCCCCCTCCTATCAATACACTGCCTCCAGAAAAGGGGAGGGGAGGGAGCGTAAAGCCGTTTCCCAAAGGCCCGATGAGATCCACCCTCTGGCCTTTTCTTAAGCTCGTCATCTTTCGAGTCCCTCTTCCTACTTGTTTATACAGGATGAATAAATAACCTCTTTTCCTCTTCTCTGGATGGCCGGCGGGGTAACTTTTATAAACACTAAAGGGACGTCTCAAAAGGGGAGAATTGTCATCAGAAACCTTAAGCATAACAAATTGGCCGGGCTTGATTCGGTCAGCAATCGGAGGACAATAAATCCCTAAGGCAAAATAGAGAGATTTGATTCTCCTATTTTCTGTAACCGTTCCGTCAGTCTGAAGGTGCATAATATTTTAAGCTTTTTTCGTCATGAGGAGAGCGTCAAATTTTCCCTGATAGAATCTCTTCCTCACCCCCGATGATTCGTAAGAAAACAACTGATAGAGATGGATTGCTGGGCGATTGGATGAATATACCTCAAGATAGAAAGTCTTGATTCCCCTCTTACGGCTAAAATCAATATAAAATTTCATCAATTTGTTGCCGAAACCCAGTTGCCTGTAATCAGGGTGCACGCGAATCTTGAGAAGCTCGGACTCTTCTGCGATATTTCGAAAACAGATAAAACCGATCACCGGCTGTTTGGATCCGTCCTCTCTCCTCATCACAAAACAATACGCCAAAGGATTTTGCATCTCCTCAACGAACATATTTCTCGACCAAGGGGTAAGGAAGTCGGAACTCTCTATGGCGAGAACCTCTTCCAGGTCTTTGGCATCCATCTCTTGAATGGTAACCTTTTCCGATTCCAAGGAAATTCTGCGAGTTTCCGGGTTAGGATCACGGTTAGGAAGATCGTTTGGTCGGGAAATAGACAATGAACGGTGGACAATGAACTGTTCGTAGTTCACTGTTTAAAGTTCATCGTCCTAAACGAAACGGGCCTCGTTACCGTTCCTTTAGGACCAAAGACCTATCTTTTCTACACATTCAGAGCTCATCTCGATTCCATCCGATTCAATAATTCCATCGCAGCTTTCTTCATGTCTTCATCTTTCGATTGGTCGAGAATGATCTGGTAGGACTTTTTCGCCTCCTCATATTTTCCACCTCTCCTTTTTAGGTTCCCGATCTCTAAATGGGTTAGAAAGAACCATGAGGAGGTTTCCTTCAAGTATTGCATCGCAGCCTCAAAATTGTTAAGCGCTTTCTCGTATTTCCCTTGGTGATAAAATATTTCACCCAAACCGAAGTAAGCCTCACCAAACAATTCCAAAATATTTCCCTTTAGAACGATGGAGTAATAACGGAGAGCTTCAACGATATTGTTTCTGCTGAAAGCCAGGTTTCCCAGTTGTAGTGCGGCCATATAAAACAGAGGATGATTGGGGAAATCCTCCATCACTCTCTTAAAGGCGTTTTCGGCTTTGTCCTGTTCGTTTCGAAATGTATAGATGCATCCGATCTCGGTGAGAGCAAAAAGGTGCCAGGAATTATTCCTATTTTGTCGAACGATAAGGCTGTAAGTCTCCAAGGCTTGATCCAGATTCCCTAATCTGACGAGGCATTCTCCTTTAAAAAATAAACCCTCTTCGAGATACTTGGAATTTGGGAATTCAAGGAGCAAAATATCTAAATTGGTAACCGATTCTCTGAATTTATTTTCAAGAAAATATCCCTTTCCTATTTGGAAAAGAGCCTTTTCTCTAAACCGTGTGTCGAGGATGTTGAAATAATAGGGGAGGGATTCCAATATTTCCCCCCCGGTATAAAGCATTTCGGCGTTTAACCACTGAATAAATATCTTCTCATCTTGAAAATGGTTTAATTTTTGTAATCGCTGGAAAATCCGATTAGCCCCCTCCATGTCGCCCAGTTGGATATAATTCCAATAAAGGGTAATAAACGACACGCCCCCCCAGCTACTTTCTTGTGATGGATTAAGAATTAAATTCAATTCTTTTATCGAAGAGAGGTAATCGCCGTTCATCAGGAACATTTTCCCAAGTAAATAGTAGCTATAAAAGAGAAGGGGAGACTCCTTGAATTGATTCTTAAATGATTGGAATGTTTCTATGGAATTCTTGAAATTCCCCAGTTGGTATTCGCAAAAACCTGTCCTCCAGTAAGCCTCCGGAAGAAGAGGATCGTTCTTAAATCGGTCGCAAAATGTGTGATAGTGGTGTTTGGCTTCATCAATTCTACCCAATTTCAGTTGTGACTCGCCAAGCCAGAATAGGGCATATTTTAAGTACTCTGGCGGAATGGATCCGGGCTTTTCCCATAGGGTCTGAAAATAGCCGGACGCCGTTTCATATTGTTTCTGCCTAAAGGATCGGACGCCTAACCAGAAAAGGGAGCAACCAACTAATTGATTATTGTTGGAGTATTGAGAAACTTTTTCAAAAGTGGACTCTGCGGCGGTCAATTGATTCGGTCCGAGTTGAAGGAGTCCCAAAAGATAATAGGAATAATCGATCTGCTCGAATTTTGGAAACTTCTGAATGAGTGACAGGAGAAGCTTCATCGCCTCTCCCTGGTTGCCTAATTTCATCTCTAACTCTGCCATTCCGAGGAGAGCATAATCCGTATTTTCGAAGTGAGTACCTTCATTGATAATTTTTGAAAAAACCTTCTTGGCTTCTTTCAAGTTTCCCTTGATGAAAAGCGTCCTCCCCAAAAGATAATAAATCTCAAAAACCTTGTCGTGTTTGGGGTAGGTATTTACAAAAGCCGTGAATTGTTTTTCTGCGATATCATAAAAACCGTCTTTAAAGGCTCCGATTCCTACCCATATTAGTTGCTCATCATCGCGCAAATTTCTGGAATAGCTTCCTGGTACGAAAAGCACACCGCAGACAAATCCTATGAAGATGAAGCCCAGAACTACTTTTGTCTTCATTTGAGCCTTAATTTCTTCACGCTTGTAATGGAAATTAATTCTTCCGGGGTATTTACATTCATAAATGACTCTCTCAAGGGGTCTAAAAAAAGGAAATCTCTTTCGTCAACGACTTTCACCTTGACCAGTTTAAAAAAATCGATTATCCTGTATTTACCTTCCTCAATAGTTCTTTTTATTGGCGCTAAACAATTCTTCGAATAGATGGCATGTAAAGGCTGTAATCCGTCTTTTGTCCGGGGGACAATGACATCGTCCCCTTGGACGTTCTCAAACAAATACCGCACTAAGGATCTATTTATGAAGGGCATGTCACAAGCAACACTAAAAGAATACTGAAAAGAAGAGAAGAATATTCCTGTATATAAACCTCCTAACGCCCCTTTATCGGGAATTAGATCTTGACAAATTTTTGAATCAAAGTTTATAAAGGACTCCTTTTGATTGGTTACGATGATAATTTCTTGAAATAATCTTCTAAACAGATCGTGGATTCGGCCGATAATCGGGGTTCCCTCAATTTCGATCAGGGCTTTGTTTTGTCCCATCCGGATGCTTTTGCCCCCGGATAGAATGATCCCGGAGGCTGAATATTTAGATTCCAAGGTAGTGTCTGATAAGATATATTATGTTAACTTTCAATTCTCTGTCTTCGCGAACCTTTTCCACCCGTCCTCCTCATTACCCCTCTTCCTGCTCAATTCCTCGAACTCCCTCAAGATCTCTTCCTGCCTTCTCGTCAGATCTCTCGGGGTTTTCACAATGACCTGAACGATTTCATCCCCCCGACCATAACCTCTCATCTTTGGAAATCCTTCTCCTTTTATTCTCAAGCTTGCGCCACTCTCCGTCCCCTTTGGTATCACTAATTTTCTTTCACCATTTAAGGTGGGCACTGCTATTTCCGTTCCCAGAGCAGCTTGCGGGAAGCTAATTGGTATCTGACACACAATGTCATCTCCATCCCTTGAAAAAAAATCGTGTGGTTCGACATAGATAAAAACGAAAAGGTCACCGGGAGGGCCTCCTCTTTGACCCTCCTCTCCTTCACCCCGAATTCTCAATTTGGATCCGGTATCCACGCCGGGAGGAATCCTTATTTGAATTTTCTTGGTCTTTCGCACCCTTCCATGTCCGCGGCACTCTTTACAAGCATGAGGAATGATTTTTCCTTCTCCCCGGCAATGTCCACAGGTCGTACTAATCGTGAAAAATCCTTGCGAGCGCGTAACCTGTCCTGTTCCCTTGCAACTCGGGCATTGGGTCGGATAAGTTCCGGGTTTAGCTCCGGTTCCATTACAAACGTCGCATACAACATTTTTGGGTATTTCTATTTCGGCTTCCTTGCCAAAAGCTGAATCATGGAATGAGATTTTGAGATCATATCTCAAATCCCCGCCTGCGCTTGCCCTGGTCCTGCTTCTGCCGGTAGTCCCGAACCCAAAAAAGTCTTCAAATATATCTCCAAAAGCTGAGAAGATGTCATCAAATCCCCTGAAACCGGTGAACCCACTGCCCTTCAAACCTTCTATCCCGTAGCGATCATAAATCTCTCTTTTCTCAGGGTCTCTAAGAACTTCATAAGCTTCTGAAGCCATCTTGAATTTTTCCTCTGCCTCTTTATTACCAGGATTTCTGTCGGGATGGTATTGCATCGCAACTTTTCGGTAATTCTTCTTTATTTGATCCTCACTGGCATCCCTTGAAACCCCGAGAATCTTGTAGTAATCCCTGTCTTCCATATTTCAAGCGGTACAACGGCTACGGTCACGAACCTGGTTTGGTCAGAAAATAAACTATGTGTCACGGACAATAAACGATGTACTGTTCATAGTTCCCTCTTTAAAGTTCATCGTCCTGGCAATACGAGCATCTTAACCTTTGCTGCTTCACTGAAAACCCTCACTTATCATAATTCTCCAAAATCTTTCCCGTCCTGCCTTTCTCAACGATTTCATCCATTTTTGGTCCCAAATCCACCCCCAACTCCTTCATCCTTTTCTTAGCCCAAAGTCCGACATTTCTTGAATCTTTATAAAACGCGTCCGCTTGGGGTTTTGAAGTGTCGAAGTTTTCAAGTCGAGACCCTTCGGTTTGATGGACACGGAACGAAGAAACCAATCTACTTAGGTTTCGACTACTACAGTACTTACACCTGACTTTGCCGGCTTCCCTTAGGTTGAGAAATAACTCGCTGAATTCCCTATTGCATTGGTTACAGCGATACTCGTAAATAGGCATGATCACTTCCCCTTCCCTTTTGCCTTCTTTCTTACCCCCTTCTTTTTGGATGATGGTTCACTCTCTTTTTTCAATCTGATTTCATCTAAATCGGAAATGCTCTCCTCAGGATTAAACAATTTCTCACTTGCATCCGGCAACTTGGATAGGAAGATTTCATAATCTTTTTGAGTAATTATCCCGTTCCTAATATTCTGTGCGACATTTCTCTTGTCAAATCTCTTACCCTCATCGATGTGCATAATGCCCTCCTCGGGTTTATTAACTTAAAATAGCACAATTTCACAATCTGTTCAAGGTGCTTTGTAACTCTTTGTTATTTAATGTAAATTCTGTCAGTTTACTTTACTCATGAGATTGGCCGGCTTTAGAAAATAACGTGCCGAAAAGAGCTTTGCGCAAGATTGTCCTTGGTTATGCGATAACCCGTCTGTGTCCCTTTATTAGAGATCACCTGTGTATATTAAAAGGGGAGAGCAGAAACAACTGAATAGTAACAATAGTAGGTACTGATGTTGAAGGTATTTTTACGTTACGAACCAGATTCGGTGTGACCCGGGCGTGCATTTGTCTCCAGGGCATCCACTGTTAAGCACGGGTTGCTTTTCTTACCAAATCATGATGACTCCTTAGCGAAGCCATTCCTTTTCGTAATTTAATATTCATGGAAATCATCCTTGGAGATAGCACAGCCCTCCGCTGTGCTATCGACTTGATAAATTTCTTGAACGCATATGCTCGGCGATAGAGCCCCAGGAATTCCTCATAAAATTCGTCTAATGGGAGTCTCGTGGGTAGGACAGTATGAAAGAAATCCATAAGTTCAAAACCCTCAGTGATAAGGGTATCTTTCACGGTGTCGTAGAGGTCGGTCCCCGGGAACGGGCTTAGAATTGTGAATACCGGATGAGTCAAGTCGTTTTCCTCCACATACTCTGAAAGATGCCTGAAGTCTTCGTGATCAAAGGCTGGATCCACAATCAAGTATGCAGCAACCTCCACACTGTGGGTATGGCATACATTGATCGCCCTTCGGTTCATCTCTGTAGTGGTCCTTTTCCTCATATCCCTCAATGCCTGATCATTGGAAGCCTCAAGCCCAAGCAGGAGGAGTTCCATTCCAACATCGCGCCATTTCTCTACGAGATTGGGGTGTCGCACAACCGTGTCTACACGGCCATAGAGCTCATACCTCTTTTTGATTCCCCGCCGTTTTATTTCTTCCGCAAGAGCGAAGGCATTCTCCACGTGGTCGAGGGTATTATCGTCTATAAACATGATGTTCGGAGCAGTGATCGATTCGAGTTCGTCCGCAATTAAGTGCGAGGATCTTGCTCGGTATTTGCCACGGTTGATTTTCCAGAGACCACAAAAATTGCACCTATTAGGACAGCCCCGAGAGGTGATAGTGCAGTCTAACGGGCGCCAGTTACCGCGAAAGTAAAGCCGCTTGTCCCTGTAAAGCCGAGTCAAGTTTCGGGCTGGGATTGGTAATTTATCCAGATCCATTAATTCTCGGGCCTGATTGATTCGGAATCTCCCGTCTTTAGATCTATAGGCAATCCCGGGAATTTTTCCCCAGTCGCGCTTGGATTCACACGCCTCCACAAACTCGGAAAAGGCCTCTTCGCCTTCCCCAATCACCACCGCATCTATGTAGGTTTCGTTGCAGTCTTCGGGCATCAAAGACGGATGGTGGCCTCCAGCAACCGTAATTATATCGGGAGAAAACTCCTTAACCTTTTTGAGGACTTGTTTAACTAGATAACAATTGGCAGCCACGCAAGAGCAACCAACAAGGTGGGGCTTAAATATAGCGAGCTCGGTATCAAGACCTTCGTCGATCCGCATGTCCAAGATATGGACATCGTGATTCCCAACCAGCATGCCGGCCAGCACCTCAAGGTGATAGGGAGGAGGCATAAAGAAAATCTTGGTTGTGATATCAAAAGGGCTCAAAGGTGGCTCTATCAAAAGAACTTTCATTGGCCCTCCTCGACCCGTAGCAAAGGGATATTACCCGCATTTTAATGTATGAAAAAAGTGGTAAAATGTCAAGCAATAAAGATACTTATAAATTCGTGTACAAAATTGTTGACAAATTTCAAAAATGTTTATATTAATATGTCTGCTAAGAAACCATTCAATTTGTCCTTTCTTTGTATTTGAGGGGGCACCATTAATGGAAAAAAGAAGGGTTGTAATAACCGGAATGGGAGTGGTTGCTCCTAACGGTATTGGAATAGATAATTTTTGGGAATCATTAGTGAAAGGGCAATCTGCTGTTCGAGAGATCACCCATTTCGACGCCTCCTCGTATCCATGTCAAGTAGCTGCCGAAGTTCCAGATTTTGACCCTAACGTTTATATGGAACCTAAGACCGCAAAAAGACTGGCAAGGTTTGCTCAATTCGCTTTAGCCGCTTCTAAAATGGCTATTGTGGATTCAAAAATAGATTTGAAGGCAGTGGATCCGTATAGAGCTGGAGTGGTTATTGGGACTGGAATAGGAGGAGGAGATTGTATTGAGAATCAGTATACAATTTTTATGGAAAAAGGAATCAAAAGATTAAGCCCATATGGAACTGTAATGATTTGTACTCATTCGGCAGCTGGGATTATAAGTTATGAATTTGGGTTAAAAGGACCCAACACAACAATAGCATCCGGTTGCACCTCAGGTCTCGATGCAATTTACTCAGGTTATAATGCTATTAGGTTGGGAGATGCAGACATTATGCTTGCTGGAGCGGGTGAAGCGCCGATTACTCCATGTAGTGTAGCCCTTTTCTGCACATCCGGGCTTCTATCGAGGAGCAATGGAAAGCCTAACAGAACATTAAGACCCTACGATGTTAATGGCGACGGAACTATACTAGGCGAGGGGGGTGCTTTATTAGTATTGGAAGAACTCCAAAGTGCTCTTAGAAGGAAAGCAAAAATATACGGGGAAATTTTGGGTTATGCTTCAGGGAACGAAGCCTATAACATATTTGAGATAGATCCAAGCGCAGACGCCGCATCGATTGTGATGAAAAAGGCATTAGAAAATGCTGAGCTCAAATGTGAAGATATTGACTATATCAATGCTCATGGTAATGGGTCACCAGAATACGATTTGAGTGAAACAGTTGCTATAAAAAAAGTTTTTGGAGATTTGGCATATCAAATTCCTGTGACTTCCATTAAACCAATAACAGGACAATCTTTTTCGGTGACCGGGATTTTCCAAATGATTACTTGCTTTTTAGTTATCAATGATAACTTGATCCCACCAACCATCAATCACGAAAATCCACGACCAGATTGCGATCTCGATTATGTCCCTCATCAATTTAGAAAAGCTGAAGTTAATAGTGCCCTTATAAACTCATTAGGATATGGTGGATGTCATACGGTAGTAATTGTGGGAAGATTTAAAGGTAACTAATTCGGAGGGTTTAAGGTTGTTCATTGCAAAAATACTTGCGTTATTTTTTGCCTTCTTAATTAATTTGGGGCTGGGTATCTTAGTTTTTTTTAGAGCTGGAGCCCATAAGAGAATTAATTTCACCTTTTCCGTTCTGGCTTGGTCCTGTGCCGGATGGACGTTCGGTTTTTTCATGGTTTACTTTTTGCAGGGTGATCCCCACATTCTATTTTGGGCGAGAATGGGTTTCGCTACATCGGCGGGGATTCCTGCAGGCTTTCTATGTTTCGCATTGCTTTTCCCCAGTGAACAAAGGAGATTAAGCTCCAAAACAGAGATTCTATTTTTCCTCCCTGCGATCTTATTCTTAGCACTCTCCCCTACAAACCAGATCGTCTCTTCTCTTGGCACTGGCTCTCGGATGTTTTATTACGGACCTTCTTACCGTTTTTTCTCTATTTATTTAGTGAGCTATATTTTTGTAGGATTTTACTTTCTGACGAGAACATATAAAAGATCTGTAGGTACTGATAGGCTTCGGATTAGATATTGTTTTTTGGGAATGTTCTTGACTGCAAGTTCTGCTGTCACTACAAATATCTTCCTCCCCATGGCTGGAATTTCCAAATTCAATTGGCTTGGTCCTTTCTGCACAGTATTTTATGTCGGTTTTGTGACCTATTCTATTGTAAGACATCGCTTGATGGACATTAATATCGTTCTAAAGAAAGGAACAACTTATATTCTTCTGTTGATGTTCCTGTTCGTTCCGTCGTTCCTTTTCATTCTTCTCAGTCAAAAGGTCTTTTTTGATAAGATTAGTTATCTATTTTCGGTTGTTATTGTTGCGCTCCTGTTCTTAATCACCATTCTATTTTACAGGATTAAGCCTCAAACAGAGAAAGCCGTGGAACAAGTTCTTTTCAAGAGACTCTATGATTACCGTGAAACCC
>DATHCH010000077.1:0-4119 GCA_035319625.1 Thermodesulfobacteriota bacterium | reverse complement strand
ACACACCAAAGATACAGATGACCCT
This sequence comes from Thermodesulfobacteriota bacterium, assembly GCA_035319625.1. GTDB lineage: Bacteria > Desulfobacterota > BSN033 > BSN033 > UBA1163 > UBA1163. The sequence continues at coordinate 4,094 of DATHCH010000077.1, read as the reverse complement.
CTGCCAGTAGAGATTGGGTGCGATCAGGGGCGCGAGAAACAGACCTATCACTAAGGCGGCCCTGGGAGCTAATAGAAATAGCATTTCCTTCCAGGAAGAGATTGCATAGACCGTATCGGCTCGCACTTTCACCCCGCGGTCAAGCCTTTCTCTACGTCGAATCGCCTCTTCTGCCATTTAAACCCTCTCCTCGAGCTCCTTCTGCCTCCCAAAGAGACCGGACGGTCTAAAGATGAGGATAAGAATAACTGCCGCCAGAGCGACCACCATGGCAAGGTGAGGGGCAATAAAATAGACGACGATCATCTGAGCAAACCCTATTACAAAACCAGCCAGTATGGTCCCTGTCCAACTCCCCAGCCCGCCGCAGATGCAGACGGCTATAGCAGATACGAGAACATCGTATCCTGTCGCCACATTGATATTCCCCAGAGGAAGAATCGTAATCGCTGCCATGGCAGCTAATGCGGAACCCAAGGACAGCGCCAAGGTAGCAGCTCCATCAGAATCAATTCCGAGCAATAGTGCCGCACGTTCATTCTGAGCAATCGCCCTCAGCCCCAAACCGACCTTGGTATAGTGGGTGAAGAGCCAGAGGGCTAATACGATCACTGCTGTGATGACCATCGCCATGATTCGCTGTGAGTCCACGGGAACTCCATAGATATGAATGGTCGATAGGTGAAAAACGGGGAGGACATAGGTTGCCCCGCGGAGACCATGCCAGCGTAAAAACTCCAAGATGGCCAAGCTGATCGCAAAGGTGACGATGATCTCCGAGGTGGGCATACCCCTTACCCGAATAACCACGAGCTGATAAATAAACCATCCGATGGCGGTAACGCAAAAGATTGACAAGAAGATGCAAAACCAATAACTTAAACCGAGACGATTCAAGAACAGCCAGGTTAAATATCCCGTCAGCACATAGAGCGCCCCGTGGGTGAAGTTGGGCACCCGGCTGACGCTATAGGCGAGGGCAAAACCCAGGGCGATTAAGACAAGAAGCAGGCTATTGATCAGCCCGTAAACAATGATGTTCATGTTTTTTTTTGATGCCCCTTAGAACTGGGTCCATATTCAAAACGTAAGGCGAATCATCACTTTTTCTTAATGTTCCAGTATTCGATCATCCATGGGGGAAACTTGATTTCTCCCATTGCTATTTTTGGTGGGTAGACAACTACCCTTTTCCCATCTTGCCACTGGAAAATCGTACCTACAGCTCCTTCTCCCGGATCAAGCGAGGGAATAATTTGATGGTTTTTTAGATCAAACCTCACCCTGCCATAAACCCCCACCAAGTTTGTTTTCTCCATGGCGCTGACCAGGGCATCCGATTCCAGTGTCCCGGCCCGCTCAACAGCATCTTTTATGATATACGGTGCCATATAGCCGCTTGACGTTCCGTAACCCTCTGGCTCCGTCCCATATTTCTTTTCATAAGCTTTGCAAAATTTCATTGTCCAGGGCGTTGCCTTTGAGGGCGCATTGCCTGCGTTCACCAAGTTGACGATAGTATAGGCCGCCCTTCCTTTGGTGACTTGCCAGAATTTGGGCTCCATCGCCGGCCCGAGATAATTGCCGAAGGGCAACGCTGGAATCTTCATATCATTCCACTGGTTGATTAAAATGCTGAAGTCAGCCATATCCCCCATGACGAAGAGAATCTGAGCCTTGGTATCCTTTGCCTTTAATAGTCCAGCGGAAAAATCCGAAGTCCCAGTCGGATATCGCTCATATCCCAAGATCTCCCAACCTTTCTTCTTCAAATTTTCAGACACGATTTCGCCACCCGCCCTGGCAAAGGCAACATCTTGAACGATGACAAACATTCTATTGATTCCATACTTGCTGTTGAGGCCACCCAGTAAATCCATGGCTTCCTTCACCATGTATCTCGACTCCCCAGTGATCCGGAAGGAGTACTTATTCTTATCATAATTTTCCGCGATGGTTTCATGAAATTTGGGGCTCAGCCCTCCGGACGTTAAAAGTTGGATTTTCTTGTAATTGGCTATTAAGCCTAATGAGGCCAGTGCTGCTTCGGAACGGTTTGGGCCAATGATAAAATCGGCCCCCTTATCCAATATGACTTTTTCGAGGACGAGCAATGCTTCGCTTACCGGAACTCCTGGTTCACAGTCGCGTGTATCCATGATTTCAACTTTGAAAGGGCGCTTTTCTCCTTTAACGTCAATTCCCCCTGCTGAATTTATTTCCTCAACAGCTAGGTTTAAACCTCTTATGGTAGCAAACCCATCCAAAATTTGCGTGTCAATGGCCACGCCGATGACAATCGGTTTCGCATCTGCGATCGCAGTTAGCAAGATGAACGACAGCGAGATCACCAAAACCAAACTCTTTTTCATCTGGGTATCCTCCTTTATTTTGAATTTGACTTGAAATGATCAGATCAGAAAAAGTTAAAAGTAATTCTTAACCAAAAACCCGTTTAAATAGCACCTTCGAACTAAAAGACTTTTTTCCATAAAGTACCACCTCCCTTAAGAAACCTTTCCATTTGAGACGAACCGCATCAATCCTGAAGGCGCTCATGTCCGTGAGCATGCATAAATACATCAACCCTGTGTAAGATTGCAGTTTCATCGACCTCCCCAGGGTCCGCCATATTTCCCTCAAAGACAAGCCTGACTGCTATTCTTTTTAATAGGCAGTGTCAGATTAAGTCTGGACTGAAGGCTTCTACTCAACTAAAATATAATACCTAATTTTCCCTAGGAATACGTGATATATCATGAAAAAATACAGGATGTACCCCATTTCATTCTCAGCCTCGCAAACTTCAGCGCTCAAGGCTTTCGGAAAAGGATGAGGAGGTGATGCTGTGGATAACTTCTTCAAATATTGATTGAAAGTTGATTCGCTGGAATGCCTAAGGGAACTCAATCTTCATGTTTCTAATTTTTGCCTCTCTATCTTGGTCAGTTCATATAAGGAGGAAGCTCAATCTTTCCCTCTGCAATCGGCTCAGGGAAGACAACTACCCTAACACCAGGTTTCTTCCATTGGATGATGCAGCCCAAGGCCGTCTCTTTTGGGTCAGAACCGTAAATGACCTGGTGGTCTTTGCTAAACCTGATTCTTCCAACCACACCTGAAATGTCTGTCTTTTCAAGGGCACTGACCACTGCCTCTGGTTCGACGGTCTTGGCACGCTCAATCGCATTGGCCAAAATATAGACCGCGTCGTACCCCGGCGAACAATGGCCAGAGAGTCTCATCCTCGCATCCTTCCCCCACCTCTTGCCAAAATTTTCATTGAAAGCCACGGACTTTGGAACTGCCTTCACAGGAACTGGTCCAATTTCGTCAATTAAATTTAACACTCCCTCCACTTCTCCCTCAAATACATCCCAAGCATTTTCAGGAGCAACGGGGCTAAGGAACCCACAAAGGACGGCTGGAACATTCATGGCCCGTGCCTGTTTTAGGAGAATACCGCTTTGGGGCATATCGAATATGGTCATAATCACCTGGGCTTTCTGGGTTCTTACCTTAATCAGGGAGGGGGAAAAGTCGGAAGCTCCTGTGGCATAAGTATCAAAACCTGTTACTTCCCAACTTTTTTCCTTATACCACTTCTCTAAGCCTTGCCCAGTTGCCTTAGCCCATAACACATCCTGTACGATGATGTATGCTTTGTTAAAACCAAACTCTTTTTTCAGAAACTCCATCACCTGCTGCAGATACATAACATAATAAGGAGAATTAATGCCATTTCGAAAACAATATTTATATTTGTCATATTCCTCTGTGATCTTTTTTTGGTACAGGGGACTCATTGCGATTGAGCAGATATAAGGCAACTTATATTTAGAGATAAGATCCATCGTTGCTAACAACACCTCAGAGCGAAAGGCACCCACTGCGATAGCATGTGGTTTCTTCTCCAATATCAGTTTCTCCACCGCTGTCAAGGCATCATTCACTGGAATTCCAGGTTCATGTTCTCTTGTATCGATCGAATAGGCCTTGAGGAGGTGTTTTGTGCTGCCAACCAGCACACCACCTTTTGCATTGATCTCATCCACCGCCATCTGCGCAGCCATCCAACTATCTTTTCCCTCTAT
>DATHCH010000076.1:0-5566 GCA_035319625.1 Thermodesulfobacteriota bacterium | reverse complement strand
TCTACGCGCAGCAAAAGATCACTCCCTGGCTTAAACTCACCGCCCAGGCACTTTACGTCGGTGATACGACTATCCACGGAGACACCCTTGGTAACCCATTGAAGCTCAACGGACAGTTAAGGGATGACCAGACCATTGGCGTGGAACTGGATCTCATGACTGACATCCAGATCTACAGAAACCTCAGGCTTTGGCTCGGTTATGGATACCTCTTTGCTGGCCCAGCCTTAGATATCAACCCTGGGGTCGTGATTGATGGAGTCCGATTATTCAAAAACACGACACCGGAGAACCCCTGGGCCTTCAGGACCAGGCTCATCTACACCTTCTAACCGAATCGTAGTTAGTCAAGAGGGCGGTGATTTTGGCCGCCCTTTTTTTTGCCTTGAGTCATCCGACAGCGGCCGAACCCGGGTCTTTACGGGCTCCATTTATTTCGTCCCGGTCAGAAAGGATCAATAGAAACTGCGGAGGGGAGGATCATTCTTCACTTATCTTGACATCTTCACCAAAATTGGTAATATAACACTAAACGTTCAACCCCTTCTTCTGCGCCTTCCAATCGGAGCGAGGAGGAGGGATGAGAGCAAGGAGACTTTATGACCCAAAACAGGAAATTCGTCGTAGGCATTTTCGTTTTGTCAATGGCGTCTCTCTTTGTGTTGACCTCGTGTTCCAGTTTCCCTTTGTTCGGGACGAAGAAGGAAGAGAAGACAGAGAAGCTCCCTGAGGGAAGGACCGTAACCGTCGAAGGAATGGAAACGATAAAAGGTACGAATCCCCCGAAGTCAGAGCCCCCTCCTGCCAAGAAGCCTTCCATTCCAGCACCCCCTGCGGTGAAAGAAACAGAAACCAAGGTCGCCTCTGCCTCTTCCGCTCCCTCCAGGCCTTTCTATACTCCCTCCCTTGCTTTCTCCGAAACGGGGTTTAAGAAAAAGGTGGCGATCTTGGACTTCGTGAATAATACCTCCTATAAAGACGAGAAGATTGGAGAGGCCGTGGCGAAAAAGCTTTCAGATAAATTGGAGGCAACCCAACGAGTGGTGACACTGGATAAAACCGTTGTCTCGGAGACGTTAAATCGGGAGGGTTTTAAATTCGAAAGCCTTTCAGACCCGTCGGCCATCAAACGGGCTCACCAATCCCTTGGAATCCAGGCAGTTGCCCTGGGGACCGTGACGGATGTCAGCCTTTCATCTAAAGCCTCTGAAACCTCAGATGAGGAAGTTACTTTTGCTACGACAAAAGTGGAAATCCGTCTGATCGATGCCTCTACCGGAAACCTGCTGAAAACCTTCATTGGGAGAAGCCCCATCTTCGGCACCAAAGAGACGGGAGCATACAGTCGGGGGAAGGCAGTGCTGAAAGCGATTGAAATCGGTCTGGACGATATCTTAGAAAGTTTTCTTCGACAACTCGATTTCCTAGATTGGACCACCACCGTTGCAAAGGCCGACGGCGAGACCATCTACCTCAATGCAGGCAAATTATCCGGCGTTCGAATTGGAGATACCTTTGAAGTCTTCGAGCCTGGAAAGGAAATCTTCCATCCCAATACCAACCTCTCTCTCGGATGGACCACCGGCAAACTGAAAGGAGCGGTAAAAGTCACTGCCCTGTTCGGCGTGGATGCAGCCGTTGGAAAAGTGGTTCAAGGCAGTGGGTTCAGCTCCAATGACGTGGTGAAGTCTGCAATAAAATGATATCCAATGCAACCTCTCACCCACGATTCCCGTTATAAAAGTGGTGCACTGTTTTCCACTAAAGTTCATTCATAAGAAAAATAGTTAACACTCTCTTCTAAAATTACTTCACTTTCCTTATGTCAGAACTCCAATCTCTTTAAAAAAGTCTTGCCAAAACTTTTGCTATTTGATAAGTAAACTACTTAAATATTCTGCCGGTCGTCCGGTCTATTATTTATGGTGAGAAAACAGAACAGATCAAGATCGTTCATGTCGAACAAAAAAAGGATTCTAACGGCTGCCACAGCACTTTTTGCATCAAGAGGCTTCGATGCAACCTCCGTGCGAAATATCGCTGAGAAAGCAGGTTTGAGTGTGCCAGGTATGTTCCATTATTTTTCTTCTAAAGAAGAGATTCTTTATGAGATAATGACCATATTTATGGACAATGTATACAAGAAAATCATGGAGATATACAACGCCGACATTGACCCAATAGAAAAATTGAGTGAGATTTGTGAGTTCTATGTCGAGCAATATGCCGGACATAAACATCAATTAACCATTCTGATTTCCGAAAGGAAATCCCTTATTCCGGAGCACCGACAGAGATGCATCAATAAGGAACGTGACTACGTAAAGGCATTGAAAAATCTGTTTAAGGAATTGACCAAGAGGAACCTGTTGAAACCTATGGACAATTCGATCCTTGCCTTTATCTTTTTTGGTATGGTCCACTGGACGTACAGATGGTACAATCCCGAAGCGAAAAGAGGGATACGGCCAAACCAGTTAGGAAGAATATTGAACGAGGTCTTTCTCAGAGGAATATTGGCCCAAAAAATGCGGTGAAGACTAAAGACGTTTTGAGAAACGTTAAGAATTAATTTCCCATTCAGGGGAAAAAATAATCACCAGTAAAATGCGAGGTGAAGGTCGAAAAAAAATGTTTATATCACAATGAAAAATAGGGTTCGGTAAGCCGCAGATATATATTATCCTGATTCTGGGAGGAAATTCCCCACTTCGTTACCCTACTTTGCATATTTCTAAATCGGGATTTCGGTTAAAAAAGCCTTGACAAAAAATTGACCATTTGGTAAGAAATTAATTAAATGTTTTACCGATCACTCGGTCGATTATTTACGGTGAAAGAATGGTAATAGATCAAGATTTTTCATGTTGAGCAAGAAAAGAATTCTAAAGGCTGCCAGCTTTGAAAAAAGATGCAATTTTTGAAATAGGATGTCAGTTTCTTAAGTTTTTTACAAAGGAGGAGCGGGTTATGAAAAAGAAAGCATTGTTTGTCGTGGCCTTTTTTGTTTATGGGATCTTTGTCGGCTTACCTCAGAACGCCGTCGCCCAACTTAAACCTGGTGACCCGATTGTCTTTGGGGTTCCAACAGCCTTAGGTTCTATCGAAGGGAGAGATGGCTGGATGGCCATTCAGATGGCGCGAGATGAGATCAATGCAAAGGGAGGAGTTTCAGTAGGCAATACAAAACACAAGCTCGAAGTCTATTCCATCGATACCAGAGAGCATGAGCCTGGAATCCCGGTGCAAGACGCCTTGACGGCTACGGAGAAGCTCATTCTGGAGAAAAAACCTCATGCGATCGTACTGGGCAATTTCCGCTCTGAGGTTTTATTGTCAACTATGGATCTTATTTCTAAATATAAATTGCCTTACATTTGTTCTATTGCCATGACCCCGCTCATGCAGAAGAAGGTTTCAGAGGACTATGAGAAATATAAATATATCTTCCGAAATTGCATGAATGCTCCCTACCTTGCTGCGTATTTAGGTGGGATCATGGGGTTTATAAAAAAGGAATTTGGCTTCAACAAGTCCTACATTATCACTCAAGACGTGTTGTGGGCTAAGGGGACTGGTCAAGGGTTAGAAAAATGGTACAAGGAGAATGGCTGGGAAGTTATCAGTTTTGATAGTTATGCTACGGGTTCTTCTGATTTTTCCCCATCCCTGATGAAGGTTAGGGCTCAAAAAGCCCAGGTGGTCGTACCTATATTCGACATGCCGCAAAGCAGTATCTTGCTAAAACAGGCTCGCGCAATGGAAATTCCGGCTCTGCTTGCTGGTTCTACAAGTCCGCTGGCCCCTGAGAATGCATGGGAAGTTTTCAAAGGAGAAGTAGAGGGGATGATCAATATGCAATATGAAGTTGGACCAGTTCCAGTAAAAGCAGTACCCAAGTCCGTTGCTTTTAACCAGAATTTCGGCAAGCAATGGGGAGAAGAAGCAAGGAAGAGACTCTCACATCATGGCCCAGGACCGAGTTACGACGCTGTCTGTATTATGGCCAATGCGATTGAGCGCGCCAAGACCATCGAACCGGATGCCGTGGTCAAAGCCCTTGAACAAACAGATATGCAAGGAGTCGTTGGAAGAATAAGATTTACCAAGGATCATCAGGTCGTTTATGGTTTTGATCCTAAAGAGACGGCTATTGGGTGTGGTTTTCAATGGGTGAAGCCTGGGAAAAGAATGGTTATCTTCCCGGCGGTCGTTGCAGAAGGGAAGATTGAGCTTCCTCCTTACATGAAATGAAGGTTTGTCAGGAAAAAGCCGGAGTTCAAGTTACCAAATGAAAAGAAGAGGCTAACGGATTTCAGAAACCCGAGACGTTATTATGCTGAGACCTTTAAGGAATTGACACGCTGAAGGAATTAGAAGAAGAGGCGTATATTCTCTCGATGTAACGGAGGCGGCATTTGAATAACAGGCAAAGAGCTTCATGGCTGTCAACATAGATTTGAGTCTCTTCCCCGCGAACTCCACATACAGAATTTCTGGAGTATCTGTAACATTTATGTTAAACGGGAAATTGGGAGGTTGTAATATGAATACAAGGGATAAGCTAATGGAAATCGTAGGAGTCAAGAATTTCTCCGATAAGCCGGAGGTATTGGAAAAATATTCTAAGGACTTTAGCTTCCTCCCCGCAGGAGCGGCCAATTGTGTTGTGAAGCCGAAAGATGCTCAGGAAATTCAGAAAATTATTCAATTTGCGAACGAACAGTTGCTCCCCATCGTGCCTGTGAGTTCCGGGGTACATTTTCATGGGGCAACCATTCCAAAACAAGGTGGGATCATTCTGGATCTGACCCGGATGAATCGGGTCCTGGAGATCGATGAAGACAACCGGAGAGTGAGGATTGAAGCAGGCGTCACGTGGGAACAACTCACCAATGAGTTGAAAAAAAGAAATTTCAGGATGATCATGCCTTTGTTGCCTCCCGCCAACCGCTCTGTCTTGACGGATTATCTGGAAAGAGAAGTCCCTACGAATACGGTATACGATTACGGAGAACCTATGCAAAGTATGGAGGTGGTCTGGCCCACTGGCGAGATTTTCAGAACGGGCTCTGCCAGCGTCAATGGTTATCCTGATTCCGCCTCCAAAGGGGCGAATCCCTCAGGCCCCGGCATCGACTTTTATCGGTTCGTTCAGGGAGCTCAGGGAACCATGGGCGTTGTCACTTGGCTGAACCTGAAGATTGAATCGATCCCGAGAATCGACAAGGTCTTCCTGGCGTCTGTCGATGACCTGGCTTATGCCCAGGAGTTCCTCTACAGGATCTTGCCGCGGAGGATTGGTCAGGAATGTCTTCTTCTGAACAACGTTGATCTCGCTGCCATCGTGGCCGAGAAGTGGCCCGGGGATTTCGAAAACCTGCGCACCGGTCTCCCTGCCTGGACACTCGTTCTGGTTGTGAGTGGGCTGTTGCGCCGTCCGGAGGAGAAGATCGCTTATGAGGAGAGATTCCTGAGCCAGGTCACACGGGATGAGTTTCGGAAGATGGAACTTCACGACAACCTTCCTAGGGTACCCGGCATCGGCCAAAAACTCCTCACCATG
>DATHCH010000075.1:0-4543 GCA_035319625.1 Thermodesulfobacteriota bacterium | reverse complement strand
GCACCTACGAACAAGTTTTCGTCGACGCGCAGGTGCTCCAGAACTCTCCGTCCCTCCATCGCCTGACTGATCCCCATGGCAGCAATACTCTCGGGGCCGTACCGGTCTATCCTCCTCCCATCGAAAACAATGCTGCCATCGGTGACCTCTCCCTCTTCCGTCCTTAACATCCCGGAAATGGCTCTCAGTGTCGTCGTCTTGCCCGCGCCATTCGCCCCGAGTAAGGCAACGATCTTACCATCACCTACCTCGAGTGAAACGCCTCGTAGCACCTGAATCACATTCATATAGACAACTTCAATATTGTTTACTTGGAGCATGATCTCAGACCTTTTATTAAGGAATATTGGAACGATGGAAGATTGGAATAATGGGTTCAAATATAAAACAAATCAACCTCGTTTCCATGGGTTTAACCCATTCTTCCATTACTCCTCACTTATTTCTCTTTCCCCAGGTAAGCACTTATAACCTCGGGATTATTGCTAACTTCGGCAGGAGTGCCTTCGGCAATCTTGCGGCCGAAATCGAGGACGATGATCCTGTCTGCAATGTCCATCACAACCCCCATATCATGCTCCACAAGAATGATACAGCTAATCCCATCCCTCAGAACGGGCGTATCAGGATAGGTGGCCCCCTGACCTTCAAATACGTCAATAATAAACCGGGCGATATCCTCCTTTTCCTCCAGGTTCATCCCTGCCATAGGCTCATCGAGAAGCAGGACTTTCGGCTCAAGGGCTAATGCCCTTGCCAGTTCGACTCTTTTTCGCATTCCGTAGGGGAGAAGGCCAACTATTTTCTTTCGGACGGGGGCTATTTCCAGAAAGTCGATAATTTCTTCTACCGTCTGGCGGTGCTCGCTCTCTTCGTTAAGTGCCCAGCCCAGGTATAGCCCGCCGGCGAGGAAGTTCTGCTTCATCAGCACATGCCGGGCAGCCATGATGTTATCTTGAGTGCTCAATCCGGTGTACAGCTCGATATTTTGAAAGGTTCTTGCAATGCCGAGTTTCGCCAGCTTATCCGGCCGCATACGGGTAATTCTCTTTCCGTCGAAGTAGATCTCGCCTTTTTGAGGTTTATAGAAGCCATTGATGCAGTTGAGGAGGGCGGTTTTGCCGGCACCGTTTGGTCCGATGATCGCCAGGATCTCTTTGTCCCTGATCTCCGTACTCACCTCAGCAAGGGCACTGACACCGCCAAAGCTGAGGGAGAGGTTATCAATCCTCAGTTTCACCTGTTCTTCTGAGTTCATCTGTCATCGCTTCCCACGCATGACATTCCCTAAGCGGAAAGAGCACAAATTAGTTATCATCACTTTTTTTTACGGTAGGTCTCTTCCATTTTGATCAGGATTTCGCCAAATTTGGCGGCGTGTTTTTTCATACTAGAAAACGCTGCATCCGCATCACCGGCTAATACGGCTTCAACAACGGGGCGGTGCATGCCCGGAGGATGTAAGGTGTAAGGATTGGGAGAAACGACTTCGATCACCCTTTGAGTGAGCTTCATTGAAGACCTGACAATGGCTTCCAAAAAACGGTTTCCACACATCTCAGCCAGAATGTAATGCACCGCTGTCTTCTTTTCAATATCTTCCGTTAATGAAGCGGTGGGAACCTCTTCGCCCTCCATGGCTTTCTTCAAACGTTGAGCGTATTCCGGCGTAATGGCCAATGCTGCCAATCTTGCAGTTTCCGGCTCAACAAGGAGTCTTACATGATAAAGTTCGGGGACAGAGATTTTATCCGCCAAAAACAGGTCAAGAAAGGCGTTGGAGATATGTCCAAAGGTAAGTTCCGTCACATAGGCACCGCCGCTCACTCCCTGGCGTGTTACAATAAGACCTAAGTTTTCGAGTGACCTAAGAGCTTCCCGGATTGCCATGCGGCTGACTTGAAACTCTTCCACCAGGTCTCGCTCTGATGGAAGCCTATCCCCAGTTTTAAACTGTCCGAGAAGAATGGACTCCTTCAGTTGTTCGCAAACTTCTCTGGAGACTCGAAATTGTTTGATAGGTTTAAACCTTGCCATTTTACTCATGCCATGATATACGAAATTTAGGATGGATTTGCAATAGTTTTTATTGACGAAAATTTTTCACTCTGCTAATCATTGTACCATTGATCCGAAAGGGTTGAGGCGGAAATTCTAACAGAGACGGTAATCGTTTGAAGTCACGAGGAAGACGAACATAAGGTAAGCAGGCGATATTTTTAATGGATGTGAGAATCATGGGAAAAATGATGCGCCTCAATCTGCCAAGGTCAAAGGTTACTGCACCGATCCTGCTATTAGAGGTTTTTCGAGTTCTCAAATCCCTGCACGAACAAGGACTTACCGTCTTACTGATTGAGCAAAATGGTCTCCATGCTTTGGAGATATCGGATCAGGGCCTACGTGTTGGAAAACGGCCGGGTTTTCTTAGAAGGAAAAGAGGAACATTTGCGTGGAGATGATTGCATAAGGAAGTGCTTTTAGGATTGTGTTTTCTTGGCTGTGGCCAAAGTAGGCCAAGTCATTTCCTCTCGACGGCACAAGAAGTGGGCTGCAAGAAGGGAGGTGTGACAGGAGAGATCGTACCTCCGATGCGATACACGGTCAGTACCGGCGTATTGGAGGTATTTGCTTGAGGTCGAGGGAATTGGATGAAGAAAACAATGGAGGTGTCTGATGAAGGCTTTATATCCGCGTGAACAGGACGTAATATCCCGATAGAGGGAAGAAGGGAGAAGAAGATGGCTAAAGATCCTGTTAAGACATTGGGAAGGCAGAAGAAGACGGCTAAAGATCTTGTTAAGACATTGGCTGATTTGAGGGAAGAAGAAGCTCTTAAAATTGTTGAAGATAGGCTGAAAGCTGGCGAGGATCCACTCAAAATTCTCGACGATGCCAGACGGGCTTTGGAAATCGTCGGCAAGCGCTTTTCCGACTGCCAATATTTCATACCCGACCTGGTGTACTCGGGTGAAATACTGAAGAAAATAACGGATATGGTTAAGCCCAAGATCACCAAAGGGCGGGAGGCGAAGCGTCTCGGTAAGGTGGTTGTGGGCACGGTGGCCGGAGATATCCATGATATCGGCAAGGATATTGTCGTCTTCATGCTCGACGTCAACGGGTTTGAGGTCTTCGATCTCGGCATTGATGTACCAGCGGAGAAATTTGTCGATAAGATCAAGGAGACCGGCAGCAAGGTGGTCGGACTGAGCGGCTTCCTGACGTTAGCTTTTCAATCTATGAAGGACACGGTCGAGGCAATCAAGAAGGCCGGGCTTCGGGACAAGGTGAAAATCATGATCGGAGGGGGCCAGATCGACGATCAGGTAAAAACCTTTACAGAAGCGGATGCCTACGGGAAAGACGCCATGGAAGGCGTTAAATTAGCCAAGGGCTGGATAGGAGGGTGAGACAATGGAAAAGAAATGGGAAGAAATGTCAGCAAAGGAGAAGAGGGAGGCCAGATTTAAGACCTGGCTTTCTGCAGAGGGTGTGAAGTTTCAAAGTCCTGAAGCTGAGAATACCTATAAGAAAGCCATCACGAGATTTAAAGACGTGGTGCTGCTGGAAAAAACACCGGACAGGGTGCCGGTCTTTCCGCTCGGGACTTTCATGCAAGGGCACCTCTATGGCGTGACGCCCTATGAGTCTATGTATGATTATGGAAAATTACTCTCCGCCCATAGGAAATTTCTGCAGGATTATAAGCCCGATTACTACGGCTCACCGGCTTTCATCGGATCGGGCAAGATTCTCGATATGCTCGACTATAAGCTCTACCGGTGGCCTGGTCACGGGATTTCTCAAAATTCGGTTTATCAGTACGTAGAGAGCGAGTACATGAAGGCAGAAGAATACCCGGCCCTGATCGACGACCCAACGGACTTCTGGATGAGGACCTATTTACCCCGGGTGTTCGGGGCATGGGAGCCGCTGGCTCAGCTTACCCCCTTTCCCAATCTGTGGGAAGTGGTGGGGGTTTCCGGGTGGATGATTCCTTTTGGCATTCCGCCGGTTCAGAATGCGCTCAAGGCACTGATAGAAGCGGGTAGCGAAGCTATGGCATGGATACAACAGATCATGGGTTTTGAGATGGAAGCCAGGGGGATGGGATTCCCCACCGCCATTGGCGGCGCAGCCAAAGCGCCCTTCGATATCCTTGCCGATACGCTAAGAGGCACGCGGGCCATTATGGTCGACATGTACAGACAGCCGGATATGCTCTTGAAAGCCTTAGAGAGGATTACTCCTCTGTACATCAAGCAAGGGGTAGGCATGGCGGCCTTTGCAGGAAACCCAGTGGTATTTATCCCTCTCCACAAAGGCGCAGACGGATTTATGTCAGACGAGCAATTCAAGAAATTCTATTGGCCTACCCTGAAAGCGCTCATTCTCGGTCTGGCCGCGGAAGGATGTGTGCCGTTCTTATTCTGCGAAGGATCATACAACACGAGGCTTGAGTATCTGAAAGAGCTACCCAAAGCGTCCTGTTTTTGGATATTTGATCGCACAGACATGGCCAACGCAAAGAAGCTTCTTG
>DATHCH010000074.1:0-8146 GCA_035319625.1 Thermodesulfobacteriota bacterium | reverse complement strand
TCTAATACCTGGGTGGTTGCTTCCATGGTCTTCTTCCTTTCTGACAGCTTCCATTATAGCCGTCTTTCCCACCCAGACCAGCATCAAAAGTGCAAACTAAATTTCACCCCAGTTTGTCCAATCCTTGCTGAAGATCAACAGTCTATCAGAGACCGTCTCCTCTTTATATAATTGTCGAAAAGAAAATTGAACGTCATTATTTGACTTGCTACGCCTTGTTTTTGCCCTTTCCGGCCTCGACTCCTTTTTTCTTGTTCCCTATTATAGCAATTTAAACAAAGCCGTTTCGCTATGTGTTTTACGTCATCCCTCCCACAGTTCACACAACAATCGTATTTTAATGACCATTTCTTACCTTTTCGCTCGTAAGTATTTCTTTTGATTGACTCCTCATTTCTTGCTGATGGCACAGGGGGCCTTTCAGATCGTGTCTTAAACTCTGGCAAATATTTTTGGGGTGCACACTTAGGACAAACATTGGTGTCCCTTGTCTTCAAAAACATTTTTCCGCATATTTTGCACAAATCCAATTTGTTAGACCTAATTCCCCTGTCTCCCATATTACTTATGACTCGTCATTTAATTGAAGCCTATATCCTATCGAACAAAACAAAACCCCACTCCTTTTCAGAAATGGGGTCTATTTTCAGCAACCATATCCCACCCGATAGGTTAGAGGTTGAAAAGGGAACAATCAAGAAACACTTAAGAGGCGTGGCGATAGGGTCGTACACACGAAGATGATATGCAGAAACAAGGAAGTAATGTCAGGAGAAACCCGCCCTCCCGCATCAACCAAGATTAGACTTCTTTTCAGTCCAAAGAAATAAATGCCGTCGCCTCTTGAGGAATACTAATCTCGAAGAACCATTTGCAACGCCTAACAGCAGCAAACCCCACCACAGCAAAGATCATAGTGAGAAGGTTCATACCAACAACAATCATACAAAGCAGGAGTAGCGGTTTTTCCTTTTTTCGTTTTAGCATTTTTATCACTTTTTTTCATCGATAACACCCCCTATCTGAGTTAAATTTAATAACTAAACCTAAAAATTCAAGGTCAAAAGACAGAAGAAATCTATAGGATTACTTAAATTTAGGGGTAAGCAATGGAAGAGAAAAACGGGGAACCCCTTCAATGCGTAATTTCGTTTAAGGTCTGCTCAAGATGTGGAGGCAGTGGGGTTATTAAGAAAGAAGAGGAAGCTCCTGAGGAGAGATAGGTTGCTTACTAAGTTGAAAGGCTATCAGGGTTGAATTTGCTCAAGTCTATGATTACATTTCCATTGAATTTCGGATATGTAAAAAACAATCCGAACAAGAAGGTGCAGAAGAGGCTGCCGGTAAGAAGTGAACACTTAGAGTCTGACCTTCATTATAAGAAGGCACCAAAAAAGGAGATACTAAAATGAGGAAAAATATTCTGATTCTGCTATGTCTTGGTATTCTATTAGTCCTTCCAAATCTGGTTCTGGCGGATTGCAGGGATTTAGGAGGTTTTAATACTTTTGTCTTGTCCAAGGACAATACGGTCGTTCTTTATGCCGGACGGATACCCGCTGGGCAATTCGATGTATTGAATTGTGATGTGCAACCCCAATCACGAATCCTGCTCCGTGAAAGTATGGTGTGTGACGGAGACGAAGTCATTATTGATGGGAACAGATGCACGGTTTTGGACGTAAAATCACGGGACTAATAGACACCGTCAGGCGATCGGAATCCCTGACAGACAATCTATTTCAGGAAGTAATCCTTGGAGCTTCTACATGGGGAACCCCTCCAATGGGTGAGCTCTTGGCTAAAGCGGGCTTCTGATGAAGTGCAGGGGGTGATTGCTCCAAGGAGAGGACACATCTTAAGGCTGATGCTGAGGCTGTATACCCTTAAACAAAAAGACCCCTTTCCCGAATCATCGGTGAAAGGGGTTGATGGGATTCATTTGAAAATCAAAAAATCCTTTGGAGAAGATCTTACTACTTCTTCAAAAAGGGGCTGATGATGTCAATTGGCACGGGAAAGATAGTGGTTGAGTTCTTCTCAGTGGCGATCTCCGCTAAGGTCTGAAGGAACCTTCCGGATATCAATATCAACCAAAGGGTATATCATTTATTTCCATCTCCTTTGAGAAAACCAAGATGTCTCTTTCATCTTTGAGCAAGTGACCAAACGCCTGCCTTGCCCATTTTACCCCGGATTCCCATCGGGTCTCTCCTCTCGTATCTTTCCTTCTCTCTACCAACATGCCCATTAACTCACCTTTCCTATGTTCGTGATCCTTACAGAAAACTAAATAGACTATCATTAACCAACCCCTTCTTCTTCTTGCTCTTCATCTCCCGATCTACCACCCTTACCGGCTCCAAAAACTCTTCCCTGGTGAATATCCCCTTTCTCCAGTTTCATCCTTTTTATCCTTCTCAGCCTTTTCTCCAAAACTTGAAATTTCACCTCCTGATGATTATTTTGTAATCAAAGAAAGGCGGTGATAGCAATGGCATTCGATCTAATTCCTTATAGACCGTATGGTGATCTCGATCTCTGGGATGAGTTCTTTGAAATGCCTCATACCCATTTCGGAGGATACGACTTCGGAGTTCCTTTGGAAGTAAGCGAAACGAAGGACACCGTCATTGTCGAAGTAGAAATGCCAGGGATGAATTCCAAAGATTTTGATATTTCCCTCAACGGCGACCTCCTAACGATCAGAGGAGAGAAAAAGCAAGAAAGAAAGACCAAAAACGGTGATTGTTACTGCTCTGAGAGGACATTTGGAAAATTCTCTCGATCAGTGCGGCTCCCTGCCAGCGTGAAACATGACAGCAAAATCAAAGCCTCCTACAAGGATGGAGTTGTAAGGATTGAAATCCCGAAAGCTGAAACCAAAACCATTCAAATTGCTACATCCTAAGTGGCAGGGGTCTCCCCCCTGCCCCCCTTGGGTATTGAGCGGGCATTTTTGACAAGGGTCTGTATATATCTTACAATTTGTTCATTCTTTTATCACACATTATGAAGAATTTATCAACGACTCTGAAGAGAGCGTTTTTAGTTTTGGGAATAATGGGTGTAGCCATCTTGGTATACACACCTGCCGGTGCCGGCGAGTACGGGACAACTTTTGCTCTTAGCGAGAATGATTTCCACGCCCGCAGTGACCTGAGCGATAATCTTTCCGGGAACTCCTCTTCCAGCCATGGATTAATAATTCCCCTTACTCGATCAGTCTTTCTTGATTTGAGATTAAGCTCCGTTAGCACGGGTCAAGCTCCAACCGGAGAAAACAATTTGTGTGTTCCACCGATCCCGATCCCCAAGGAGCCTGGGTCTGACCTACGCTACAGCAGGCTTGGGGTGGGTCTCAATTTTAGCTTCTAATCCGCCAATCCCATGCTTCGGAACCCTGCCTCCGGCCTAATATTCTCTTATGTACAGATTTGATCCTATTGATGTCCATATCGTTCTCCTTCCAATCGGCTTAATCTCTATTCGATGGACACAAATCTGCTCTCGATGCTCCTGAAGAAGTCAGCTGTCAACTCACCCCTCTGCCGATAGGCTCAAGTCTGATCGTTGATCCAATATAGACGTGTCCTTAAATTTCAACTAATCTTGGCACACCGCCGTGGGAATTTTGGCCTTGACTCTCTTGCTAAGAATTATTAAGATGGGAAAAATATTCAATTTTTCTTATTACTGTTGGGAATGCGAATATTGATAATTATATTTATCCGGGCAAATAAAATTTAGGAGGAGGGATGAAAAATGAGAATTAAGGATGTGATGACAAGGAATCCAGTTACAGCGGATAGCGAAACATTGGTCTTGGACGCCCAAAAGATAATGAAAGAAAACAATATCCGCAGGCTTCCCATTGTGGACAGAGGTAAATTAGTGGGCATCGTCACCTATCACGATCTCCTCGAGGCTTCACCTTCACCAGCCACATCGTTGAGCATACACGAGTTGAACTATCTCGTTGCAAAAATGAAGGTAAAGGAAATTATGAAGAGGAATCCCGTGACGATTACGCCAGATACCCCTTTTGAGGAGGCCTTGAGACTTGGACAAGAGAAGAAGATCGGCTCTTTCCCGGTGGTGGAAAACGGGAAACTGGTTGGAATTACGACGGAATCGGACATCGTCCGGTTCGTGACGAGCGTCCTTGGGGTAAAGGAAGAAGGATCGAGGATCACCATTGAAGGATTGGGCGGAAAGTTGGGCGATCTTGAGAAGATTGTTTCAGTCACAAACCAACACCACACGATTATTTTGAGCATGATGTCCTTGGCCAGACCCGAAAAGAAGGATTGGATGATCGTGCTTCGATTAAAAACGAATGACCCCGACCCGATTGTCAAAGATTTCAAGAAGGCCGGCTTCAACGTCACCTTTTCGTCCTGGTTTCGTTGCGAAAAGGGGCAGGCTTAAATAATTAGATCAACAGTCCTTGCCGCCAAGAAATAAAAGGGTTCGGTTCGTTAAACGCACCCATTTTGTTATTCATTAATAAAAATCTATTCCTTCCTGTTGTGATAAAACTTATAAATCCTTTGGGCCGATTTTGAATTCGTCTTTGGAGCTATGGCCAATTCTTCTTCTGTGGTCTGTTTGATCTTTTCAACCGTTCCAAAGCATTTCAATAACTCCTTTCGTCTGATCTGACCAATCCCAGGAATCTCTCCCAATTCTGATTTGATGGTTTCTCTACTTCTCACCCTCTTGTGGTAAATGATGGCAAATCGATGGGCTTCATCATCAGATTCCATTCTTGTGGCATCCATACCTTTCTTCTTCCAGCTGCTCCAACCTGTCCAGCCTATGCTCGATGCTTGCAAACCTGTCCTGAAGATAATTCATAAAGGCTTTAGCCAGATCTTCCCATTTGAGTCGCCACGCTTCAAGGGCTTCGTCTCTCTCATCCAACAGGTCTATATCGAGTTGATTCAATCTTATAAATTCTTTGAGGATTATTCACCCCTTGATCGAAGGTCATGTTAAAATGGTCAGATGAGACGAATCCTTCATATCGATATGGATGCTTTCTTCTCATCCGTTGAACAGAGAAGACATCCTGAGCTGATCGGGAAACCCGTGGTTATCGGAGGTGATGGCGACCCAACAAAAAGGGGGGTGGTGTCGACAGCCTCTTATGAGGCCCGAAAGTTCGGAATCCATTCGGCGATGCCCCTGAGAACGGCCTATAACCTTTGCCCCGACGCTATTTTTCTTCCTGTTGACTATGAGGAGTATTCAAGAATCTCCAAAAAGTTTAAGGGAGTCCTTGGAGAGTTTACCCCGATTATTGAAGATGTGGGGATTGACGAAGCTTTCCTTGATATTTCATCTGTCGAAAAGGCCTCCGAGGAGATCGTTAAGGACATTAAAAAGAGAATCAGGGAGGAGACCGATCTTAACTGTTCCATTGGCATCGCACCGAACAAACTCCTCGCAAAGATTGCCTCCGATCTGGACAAACCCGATGGCCTAACCATCATTTCTGAGGAGGATATAGAGAGACGGATCTGGCCCTTGCCTGTGAGAAAGCTCTGGGGAGTGGGGCCAAAGACCGAGGCCTATCTTAAGGAGAAGATGGGTATCAAGACGATTGGAGAGCTGGCAGCTTTGCCAGTGGAGAGGTTGATTGAGGAATTTGGTCAATCCTATGGAAGTTATCTGTACGAAGCCTCAAGAGGTATCGATGAAAGCGATCTTGTAACCCATTGGGAACCAAAATCCATCAGCAAGGAAACCACCTTTCAAAGGGACATAGACGATTGGCAGTTGATCGCAAAAAACCTTGTAGAACTCACCAAGGAAGTAATCGCCTCCATGAAGGAGGAAAGCTATCGGGGTCGAACCGTAACGGTGAAGGTGAGGTTTAACGATTTTAAGACCTACACAAGAGCGAAGTCCCTTGACAAATTTACAGATTCTGAGCCTGAAATTAGGAGAGCAGCCTTCGATTGTCTCGGCAGGTTTGAACTCAAGAAGAAGGTTCGCCTCATTGGGGTAAGAATCAGCAATTTTGAAAAGGTGGAAAATGAAGATAGAACTTGAGATTTTTTTAGAAAAAAGGACTTACGATGGGAATACGTATCCGAGTTTTCCTTGTCGATGATAATGACTCTCTTCGACGTCTCCCTCTGGCACGATTAGAGAGGTTGCTCCGTTTCGATCGAGGAGAAAGTCTTCCTCAGTATGCTGGGAAGCGTGTGCGTTGTGCGATGGTAGTTGTGGAGGCGGAAGGGAGACAGGTGCTTTCCATAAGGAATGTCGATTACTTTCTACTTCCATTTGATGATAAAGGGCGGATCAACAAAAAAGATCGGGAAAAAGGGATGCGCCTTGGGATGGATCTTTTGCCTCCTTTATTTAATGATCAACATCCCAAGCAAATCGTAGATGCCCGGCATCGGTTTGCCAAGAGGCGTTATGAACATGAATTCAAGTGGAAGCCGAGCCGGAAGGTGGAAGAGGCAATCGTGGCTGCCATACTCGGCAAAGAACCACTGTGACTGAATTGTGACTGAATTAACTCAAACCGACTAAAATAGATAGAATAAACCGTAATAGATTGAAAACCGTCTAACCCTTTATTATCAAGACTTAGCGGGAAACCAAACCTAAAAACAAGGGCTTAGAAAAATCTACCGAAAGTGACTAAGAGTCAGTTGCTCTACCTATTGAGCTAACGGCTCCCTCCATTCAAAGATCATCGCAAAACGAGCAGTTCGTCCCGCGAAACGGGGACTAATTTTCCAATTTGCATTGGCCCCCTGAACTACGTCGAGTTCACGGCAGCCTTAAACCTCACATATACTACTGATGGCGCCGTGTACCATGTAAGGTACACGGCTGCCACGAACCCTGCATGGTTCGTGGCGCGCCCGGCCCGGCTCGAACGGGCGACCTGCGGATTCGAAGTGAGATTTTAGCATGGAATTTAGGGTAATGCAATGGGAAACAATGTAGCGAATGTATTCGGAAAACCCTAAGATTGAGATGGATAACGGGGGATTCTTGACTGACCTAAAAAGGAACAAGACCTGTCACAGAATCCCCCACAACCAAAATGAATAGGGACCTCCAAGGTTTGAATGAGTGGCTTTGGAGGTCCTTCTTTTTTGCAAGATGAATGACTTAATATAGTCAAAGCATCCCATCGACCCCAGGGGGGATACCAGTATGTCACAATCGGCCCCCCTCTTCGGGCGCCCCTAACGGTCCGGTTCCCCCTATGCTCCGAGATATTTCGCCTGGCTCAGAAAATTTTAACCTTTCACCTCTTTTGCATTGAGTAACCCCTCCGGATCCCTGCCCCCAGGGGAGGGGCCACAGTCCAAGACACCCCATTTCCTAAGTCCACACACGGGGTCCCCTTTTCACTCTCTCGCAGACAAACTTTCCTATTTTCAAAATTTTTTTTTGTTCCAGTTTTCCAAAAATTTTCCTTTTCGGGTTTCTGAAAAATCAAAAAATTTTCCCCACTTTCCGCTAAAAAAACAGCGCATAAAAGAGGTAACAGAAACGCTCCCAAAACACTCTCAAAACACTCCCAAAACACTAACCTAAGGCCATAAAGAGCTTAGAGGCATCAAAAAGTCCCCAAAAATAAGATTAGACAATTTCAAAGAGTTACGAAATATCACCCTCTCAAAAACCTTTTAAAGAGCCCACTTTGCGCATAAAAAAGTGCACTTTGACGAAAATTTTAAGTGCTTGCACTTGCAACGGGGAGAATTTTAAAGGGGATTTGAGAGCTTGAGGGGTGACAGCGTGAAGTGTATCGATTCCCAAAAATCTCAGGGAAGCCTGAATCCAATCACCTACGGGGGGATGTCATCGCTGCCTTCCTTCAAGGGTCTATTCTTAAGTTACCATTGAACAGTATTTTTCCGCTTTTGCTTCCTGCCAAAATAACGCTTCTCGAAAAGAACCTCATAATTACAGCAGGTTAAAACGTCGTCTAAAATTTGGTATTGAAATTGCACATTTCAGTTATTGTTGTATGGTAAACAAATATAGGCAGTTCGACTTGGATAAAATTATGAACGCAAAACTAATGGGTAAATATTTGATGGTCATTGGGATAATAATTAGCTTTATTAGCTCCTCGGAAGCCAACGTCGCTTTCCATAAAGAA
>DATHCH010000073.1:0-6944 GCA_035319625.1 Thermodesulfobacteriota bacterium | reverse complement strand
TCAAGCTTTATCGGAGTTAAATCATCCATCCTGTCAAAAACGGAGCTGTACTTATATACTGTACCATCGTCAACGTTAAAAATAGAAAGATGACATTCACACAATAACTTATTAATATCTGCATCCCAAACGATGGTGCCCCCTTCGTGGGGGCAAACCCTGCTGTATGCAACCAGCTTGCCTCTCTTGGTTTTTACTAAGATACCCTCTTTTCCCTTATACTGAAAATTGATCGATTCTCCGCGCTTCAAATCTTTGACTTTTCCGATCTTTTCCATCTTGTATCTCCTTGTCTAATATTTTTTAGCTGATCCCTGTCAGTTCCGGTTCGAAGACATCGCATCATCATACAATATCATGTTTGTATGGGATAATAGACTTGGTTGAATATAGAAAAAACGGGGTTGCTTGTCAAGGTTACAACGAAAATTCGCCCTAGATAAATACGTGAGATAATTTTGAGATTTCTCTGGGCAAAACGGGAAATATTCGATTACTTTCCGAATATCTTATTGCCGATACTCACTATCTTTCCTCAAATGTCAAGTTTTAGGGCCTGCGTTCCGCTTTCTCCCCCGTCATTCCAAGTGCTCCAAATGCTCCACAATTTCCAGTAATTTATCGAAATCAACGCGTGCCTGAAATATTGTTCTCAAGTGGTCCAAAAGACTTTCAGCGATTTGCATTTTGGGTGCATTAATATCAGAAGGCTGTAAACGTTGAGTCACCGTATTTTGATGGGGATGAATTGTAGGTATTTATAATCTAAGGCATGATCTTCTAAGTGTTTGTACAGGGATTCGAAATCTGTAAAGCTTTGCATGTTGTTTCTTGTCTTCTTGACTCCTCTCTTGCTAAATCTCCAGACGTTGGGACGGGTGGTATTGGGATGTAGCTTCTAAAGCATTTTATAATATTTGTTTAGATCTACCGCTTTTTCACATCTTTTCCGCCAGCTCGGGAAAGCTTCTCCATGTTCGCTACTTCTTTCTCCCTCGTGCCCCGTTTTCAGTATTTCTGCCCTTCTCCTCCTACTCGTATACCGTTAAGAATTTTGGGCCGTTGTAGTATATCATATGGGCAGGGTTGGCTTCAATCCAGACTTCGGTTTCCCAAGCAATGCTATCGATATGCCTTTTGAATTCCCGAAAATCAGGAAAAGCGCCGATAAACTTTATGACTTATTCTTTGTTCCCCTTGCAATGATATCAATATATTCCCTAAAGCTGTATTTCTTATATCTCTGCTTGCCCGTTATTTCCCTTAAGATACCTATTTTCTCAAATTTTTTTACCAGTTCATTGGCTGCCTCTTTTGAAACATTCAATTTTACAAAGATATCTTTAACGCTTATTAATGGGGTTTTAAAAAGCATGTCTATGAGTTTTACCGCAAAAACACTCGAAATTGAATGGTCATGAAGTTTCGTTATCAATTCCTCTTTTAACTGAATGACTTCTCGGGCAGTCTTGGCCGCTTCCTCAGAGGTTTCGATGACGCCCTTTAGAAAAAACTTTATCCAATCTTCCCACGCTCCTTTTAAGCGCACTTCCATTAGTAAATCATAATACTCAGCTCTGTTCTTTTTTAGATAGTAACTCAAATACAAAAGTGGTTTAGTTAGAATTCCTTCCCAAAAAAGATAAAAGGTGATGAGAAGTCTTCCAATCCTTCCATTACCATCTAAGAAGGGATGGATTGTTTCAAACTGAGAATGGATTAAACCAATTTTAATCAGAGGAGGTATATTATCATTTTTATTATGTAAGAATTTTTCGAGGTCTCCCATGGTAGGCAACACCACTTCAGGCGGCGGGGGGACAAATATCGCTTCGTTCAAAGACGCACCAGGAGGACCAATCCAGTTTTGAGATTTTCTAAATTCCCCCGGATTTCTATGGGCACCTCTCGTTTCCTCAAGTAGGGTCTTGTGAATTTCTTTAATGAGTCTCAAAGACATGGGAAGCTCTTTGAGCCTTTCAATTCCATAATTCAGCGCTTTGATGTAGTTGATCACCTCTTTTATATCATTTACATCTTCCTTGGGAGTTAGATTTGCTTCAAATTCAAGAATGCCTTCAAGGGATGCTTGAGTTCCTTCAATCTGGGAACTCAAAAGAGCTTCTTTTTTCACATACATAGCAATAAAAAGGTCCGGATTAGGTAAAACGGTTGTAATCCCATCTAATCTTGCAAGAGCCCTATCTGCTTCTGAAAGGAGTGACTGTAATTCTCCATCAAATCGGATAGGTGGAGAAAGGGGCAAAGGTCTGGGGATAAATGCCTTATAACCACTCGGCTGCATGACAAACGTCCCTGCTCTTCCATCCATAAACATTCCCATTTAAAACAACTTTTTTTGACTTATACTATATCTCTCCACATAAGTCAAGAGAAGTTGACTTAAAATCAATATCGGGTTTCTAAGTCAATCGATCTTATCGCACAGTATCGAATCCTAAAAAATCCTGCAATGCCTGTCTCTGCACATCCAAATTTCTCATCGGAGAGTAGCGGGGACATAAGAAAAAGGCCCAATCCGCACCAACTTGCACGGAATGGGCCTTTTTCGTTAACTCCGAAAAGCTTCTCTTCTCAAGCAGCTGCTTCAGCTGCCGGTTCCCCCTGCCCGCCTTCAGGAACCTCCTCCCCAGTGTACCCCTCCACCCAGAGCTCTAATTGTCTGTACTTGGGAACACCGGTTCCCGCGGGGATCAAGCGTCCCATAATGACATTTTCTTTCAACCCTCTTAAATTGTCCACCTTCCCGGCGACAGCCGCTTGGGTGAGCACTTTGGTGGTCTCCTGGAAGGAGGCGGCGGAGATAAAACTATCTGTGATAAGAGACGCCTTCGTGATTCCCAGGAACAGAGGTTCTCCAATGGCGGGTTTTCCTCCCTCCTTCATGACGCGGGCGTTCTCTTCCTCAAAAACAAATTTTTCCACTTGGTCGTCCACCAAGAAGTGAGTATCTCCCACTTCCTTGATTTTCACCCTCTTGAGCATCTGGCGAACGATGACTTCGATATGTTTATCGTTGATCTTGACCCCCTGAAGTTTATAAACCTCCTGGATTTCATCGACCAAATACCGGGCCAGGGCCTTGTCCCCTAGCACTCTCAAAATATCATGGGGATTGGAGGGACCATCCATGAGGGCCTCTCCTGCTTTGACAAAATCGCCTTCATGCACGCTGACATGTTTCCCTCTCGGAATCATGTATTCCTTGGACTCGCCCACATCGGGCCGAATGACCACCTTCCTCTTCCCCTTGAGATCCTTTCCAAACTCAACCATCCCATCGATGTCGCTGATCAAGGCATACTCTTTGGGCTTTCTGGCTTCAAAGAGTTCAGCCACTCGAGGGAGACCCCCGGTGATGTCCTTTGTCTTGGTCGTCTCTCGCGGGATCTTCACGATGACATCCCCAGCTTCCACCATATCTCCTTCGGAGATAAAAATGTTCGCTCCGACCGGAAGGAGATATCGGGCTTGGGAAGCAGACCCGGGAAGATTCATCGTCCTGCCTTTGTCATCCTTGATGGAGATCCTTGGCCGAAGCTCCGCATCCTTTGATTCCGTGATCACCTTTCTGGAAAGACCGGTAAACTCATCCACCTGTTCCTGCATGGTCACCCCTTCGATGATGTCCCCGAACTTCACCCTCCCTGAAACCTCCGTCAAGACAGGGATAGAGTAAGGATCCCATTCTGCCAGGATCTCTCCTTCCTTTACCTTCTGCCCATCCTTGACCCTCAGTTTGGCGCCATAAATCACGGTATACCGCCTTCGTTCTCTTCCATTTTCATCCAAGATGGCAATTTCCCCATTTCGGTTCATGACGATCAGGTTTCCTTCGCGGTTTTTAACGCTCTTGAGATTGATAAATTTTACCTTCCCGTCAATCCGGCATTCCAACGTCGTCTGTTCTGCTCGCCGGCTGGCCGTTCCACCGATGTGGAATGTCCTCATGGTGAGCTGGGTTCCCGGCTCGCCAATAGACTGGGCAGCGATAATGCCGATGGCCTCGCCCACATTGACCAGCCTCCCGCGAGCCAGATCCCTTCCGTAACACAAGGCGCAGACACCCTGTTTGGATTTGCAGGTCAGGACCGATCGAATTTTGACCTTATCAATTCCAATATCTTCAATGCGATCAGCCAGGGTCTCGTCAATTTCCTCATTCCCTTTGGCGATCACCTCGTTGGAAAAAGGATCCCGGATTTCCTCCAGGGCCACCCGGCCCAGAATTCTTTCTCTCATCGATTCGATGATCTCCCCTCCCTCAACGAGCGATTCGACCTCGATCCCATCCAGGGTACCGCAGTCATGCTCCCTGATCACGACGTCCTGAGCGACATCTACTAATCGCCGGGTAAGGTATCCCGCGTTGGCTGTTTTCAATGCCGTATCAGCGAGCCCCTTTCGGGCCCCGTGGGTGGAGATGAAGTATTGCAGAACCGTCAGCCCTTCCCGAAAGTTCGCGGTGATGGGCGTCTCGATGATCTCTCCGGATGGTTTGGCCATCAGCCCCCGCATCCCGGCCAATTGTCGCACCTGTTGGGCGCTGCCTCGAGCTCCGGAGTCGGCCATGATATAAATAGGGTTTAAGCTCTCCGTCGTCTGTTTCTCCCCGGAAGGACTGACCACCTCCTCATTTCCGAGTTCCTTCAGCATCACCCCCGCAATGTTTTCAGTGACCTGAGCCCAGATGTCGATGACTTTATTGTATCGCTCTCCATCTGTAATCAATCCCTCTGTATATTGGTCTTGAACCCTCTCGATCTCTCGCTGGGCTTCTTGAAGGAGCTTTTCCTTGTTGGAAGGGATCAGCATATCGTCAAGGGAGATGGAAATCCCGGCCAATGTGGCGTAATAATAACCCAAACCCTTCAACCGATCGGAGAGAAGAACGGTCTTCTTATCTCCGCCATACCGGTAGCAATAGTCGATGAGATTGGCGAGCTCGCTCTTTTTCATCACCTTGTTGATCAACCGAAACGGGATCTCCTCAGGGAGAATCTCTCTGAGGAGGATTCGGCCCACAGTGGTCTCGACGAGTTCCCCATCCAATCGGACCTTGATTCGGGCATGAAGGTCGACCTCATTCGCATCGTAAGCGATTCGGACCTCCTCCGAGTTTGAAAAGGCTTTTCCCTCCCCTCTGACGTAGGGGCGCTCCCTGGTCATGTAATAAATTCCTAGAACGATGTCTTGGGTGGGAATAATGATGGGTTTCCCATTCGCTGGAGAAAGGATATTGTTGGTGGACATCATCAGGATCCTTGCCTCCGACTGAGCCTCCACAGAAAGGGGAACATGGACAGCCATCTGGTCCCCATCAAAATCTGCGTTAAAGGCAGCGCAGACCAACGGGTGAAGCTGGATGGCTTTGCCCTCGATCAATACGGGCTCAAAGGCCTGAATCCCTAAACGGTGAAGGGTCGGCGCACGATTGAGCATCACCGGATGTTCACGAATCACTTCATCCAGAACGTCCCAGACCTCGGGCCTCTCTTTCTCCAACATCTTCTTGGCGCTCTTGATCGTGGTCACCAAACCCTTCTCTTCCAAACGGTGGTAGATGAAGGGCTTGAACAGTTCAAGGGCCATCTTCTTGGGAAGACCGCATTGATGCAATTTCAGCTCGGGGCCGACGACGATCACCGAACGGCCGGAATAGTCCACCCGTTTCCCCAGGAGGTTCTGTCGGAAACGGCCCTGTTTGCCCCGGAGCATATCGCTCAACGACTTAAGAGGTTTCTTATTCGCCCCCAAGATCGTCCTCCCTCTCTTCCCGTTATCGAAAAGGGCATCGACAGCTTCCTGAAGCATCCGTTTCTCGTTACGGATGATGATCTCCGGGGCGTTCAATTCGAGAAGCCGTTTGAGGCGGTTGTTCCGATTGATCACTCTCCGGTAAAGGTCATTCAGATCAGAGGTGGCAAACCGGCCTCCATCCAAGGGGACAAGAGGGCGAAGATCGGGCGGAATGACGGGAATCACTTCCAAAATCATCCATTCCGGTTTGTTTCCCGATTCTAAGAAGGACTCGATAATCTTTAACCGTTTGGCGAGCCTCTTTTTTTTGGCTTCCGAGGCCGTTTCCTTCATTTCGGTCCGAAGCTTCTGAGAAAGTTCCTTCACGTTCGTGTTTCTCAACAGCTCCCGAATCGCATCCGCTCCTTGAGCGGCCACAAAATCATCTTTGTATTTCTCCCTCGCCTCCCGGTATCGATCTTCCGAAAGAATCTCTCCTTTCTTGACAGGTGTCTTCTTCCCGTCGAGGACGAGGTAAGCCTCAAAGTAGAGAATCCGCTCTAATTCTCTGAGCGTCATATCCGAGAGGATCCCAATTTTACTCGGGATGCTCTTGAGGAACCAGATGTGCGCGACCGGGGTGGCCAACCGGATGTGGCCCATCCTTTCCCTGCGCACCTTGGATTGAATGACTTCCACGCCGCATTTTTCGCAGACAATGCCCCGGTGCTTCATCCGTTTGTATTTACCGCAATTACATTCATAATCTTTGGTGGGGCCAAAGATCTTGGCACAGAAGAGCCCGTCCTTTTCTGGTTTGAACGTCCGATAGTTAATGGTCTCAGGCTTTTTTACCTCTCCATGGGACCAGGATTCGATCTTCTCCGGAGAGGCGATCGAGATTCGGATGGCATTATAACTAATCGGACTTTTCCCCTTCTCAAAGAATGATAAATAATCTTCCAAGGTTGCCTCCTTTTCCCGATAGTGGAATGTGGAAAGCAGAAAGTGGTTAACGACCTTCCACCTTCCACCTTCTACTCTCTACTCTCCATTAAATTTCTTCTCTTTTTTCTTCAATCAGTTCGGTATCTAAGCAAAGGCTCTGTAATTCTTTGACCAAAACGTTAAACGACTCGGGCAATCCAGGCTCCAGCGTGTGCTCTCCTTTGACGATCGCCTCA
>DATHCH010000072.1:0-6527 GCA_035319625.1 Thermodesulfobacteriota bacterium | reverse complement strand
CCACTTTCTTAAGAAAAGCTCCTTCGGTCGCCTCTTCTGTATAAAGACCGGTTGTTTGATTGTTTGGGAGCCGCGCTTTGGTGGCAATAACATAAGAATCCCTGGGACGTCCCTTGATCACCTCTCCGATCATCCCCTCATCTTGGCCTCTTTGGTACGCTTGAGCCGTATCGAGCATCACCATGCCGGAATCCAGCGCCGCCCGGACAAGGTTCGGATCATCGAGATGATTCGTTCCCATGCCGATCACTGGAACCTTGATCCCCGTCTTGCCAAGGGTTCGGTAAACAAATTTCTTCTCATTCCCTTTTGCTTCGACAACCCTTAGCCCCTGTTTCATATCAATCTTAGGAAGAAAAAATAATCCGCCAAGCCCAGCAAGGGTTGATTTCACAAAATCTCTTCTACCAATCAACTTATTTCTCATGGCCCTTTCCTCCTTTCACAGCATAGCGCATGGTCCACTCACCCTTTTCCTCTCCGCCCAGGGACTGTGTGGTAATGGTGATGATGAAAAGATGAACCCTTCCTTGTTAGAGAATGCAAGCTTGCTGGGGGATAGGTGGCTGGCTGAGGAAGCTTCAGAGCGGAACCCTTTATCATATAAATTCATACACATATACTTCATGTTACCAAGTAATTAAATGGCGGATTTTCTCTTTTCTCTTCTAAAAAATAAATACACCAGGATACCGGCACCAATTGTGACTAGGCCCCAAAGGGATGTGATTGGCTGGTTCTGTATGGAAAAGTAGGCGATCCACAGATTGCCGGCGATGAAAATGATCGGTGTGACCGGATAGCCGAATGTTTTGTAAGGAGGCACCAGGGCTTCTTGTTTCAGTCTGAGGATCATCAAGCCCAAAACAGTCAGCATGGCAAAGAGGGCCAGCGTGAAACCGATATAAATCAGGAGCTTTTCAAAAGAGAAGGTTAAGATAAACAGGATAGCAATCGCCGCCTGCAGGAAAATGGAAAAGGCCGGTGTTTTATATTTCGGATTGATCCGACCGAAAAGTTTGAAAAAGACGCCGTCTTTGGACATGGCGTAATAAACCCGTGGCCCGGTCAGGATCATGGCGCTAAGGGCCGACAAGATGCCCACGGCAATGGCCCCGCCGAAGTATTTCCCAATATTTTTACCGAAGAGAGAAGAGGCCGATGTTGCTCCGACTTCCAGGACACCGCTCATCCGGCTGGCCGGGAGGGCATAGATGTAAATCGCATTGAGAAGCAGGTATAATATTAAAACCAACAACGTACCGGTGAACAGGGCGACGGGAATATTTCTGGACGGATTCTTGATTTCACTGCCGAGATAAGCTGCGGCATTCCAGCCGCTATAAGCAAAAGATACAAAAATAAGGGAAATGGCAAACTTGCCCCGAAACAAAGACGTCAGCGAAAAGTCAGTGGAGAAATGGGATAAGGATCCGGTTCCGAACAGGAAACCGCCGGTAATGAAGAGAACAATGATTAATATTTTAAATAAGGTCAATGTGTTTTGAACCCGGCTGCCGACCTCGATGCTGTGATAATGAACCAACAAAAGGATAACGATAGCAACAATCGCTGTCAGATTGATCGGGGAAACCGTCAATAGGGTAAGGCCAGAAATAGTTAGACTAAATTGGGGATGGGCAGGAATGGGAAAGATGCTGCCGCTGTAGGTGGCAAAGGCGATGGCCGATGCAGCAATGGGAGCGGAAAAACCCACCAACAGAGAGATCCACCCGGAAAGGAAGGCCACTAACTTTCCAAAACTTTCCCGCAAATAGACATATTCGCCCCCGGCTTCAGGGAAAGCGGCCCCCAATTCCCCATAACAAAGAGCGCCGCAGAGGGCGAAAATACCTCCGATCAGCCAGCAGAGCAGCAAAATCATCGGATCCCCCAATTCTTGAATGATGAAGCCGGAGGTGGTAAAAATACCCGTCCCGATCATATTGGCCACAACCAGAACTGTGGCCGTGAAAAGGCCGATCTCCCTTTTAAGATATTGATTGTTTAGGTAATTTTTCGCAGCGGCTTCCTTTAGAACCGTTTGACGTCTTTTTTGGCAGTAAAAAGGTCATCGGCTATTCGGATTGAGGTCAGCAGACGTCCTTTTTGATAAGATAATCGTGACCAGTTGCCGAATTTTGACCTTGTTGGACATTAAGCATATTTAGTGCCACGGATTCAGGTCATAGTCAATAACGTATAAAATGCTCTCGGACATGTTTAATATTAACTATTGTCCGTCATGGATTTTTATCATTGCTTTTCAGCTCAAAAATGTATAAGGTTATCCGGTGCTTAATGTCAAAGTGGCCTTTCCCTATATCATCCAACAATTTTTGATGTTCCCGGTCGAATTCTTCGGTCTTTTCACGCGATAATATCGCGCCAACCCCCCTGCTCGCCCTTATTCTCCCGCGCCAGGATTCCTTGGTGAAAGGAATGGTAACATAATATGTGTGATACGTTTTTAGTCGAAATTTTTCTTTCGACCATTCAGGAATTATACTTCCCGCTTCCCGTCTGCGCTGGTGTTTTCGCTCGGAACCGTACTTCTTCAGCAATTCCCCTGTCCGTTGCGTGATCGTGTCCCCGTCACGCTCCCAGTTTAATGAGCTTATCAACAGTAATCCGTTTTTTCTTAATAATCGCGCCGCTTCCTCAGGCATTTTCTTTTGATCGAGATACCCCCAGCACATGCTGGCCGTTATAACATCAAATGATTTGTCAGGGAGGTTCGTCTCTTCCGCTTTCGCTACAATGAATCGGACGTTCAGTTTCTTCTGAGAGGCGAGAGTCTTCGCTGCTTCAATCTGACCCTTTGAGATATCCACGCCGGTAACGTGTGCCCCCTGCTTAGCGAATGGCAGAGCCAGCGCTCCGGTTCCCGTCCCTATGTCCAGAATATCTTGATTTTTTAATCCTATGCCGAGCTCCTGCAACAGTAAAAAGTAACCGTCTGGATAGCCCGGACGATATTTTGAATAATCTTCCGAGGTTTGATCCCAATTCAATGTCCTTGGATTCACGCTTCGCTCTTGACACTGGACTTCTCCGCATGGTGTCATTGAGAAAATCACGAATATGAGTGACACCGTCAACACTATTTTCATAATTTTCATAGGACCTCCGAATAGATGAGTATTACCCACGACGGTCAGTTTCTACCGGCAAAGGTGGAAGGCCCAAAGTGTCACCCTGCCAGTCCTACGACCGATTAGTCTCTTCTGTCTTTCTATGCACCTCGTGTTTACTTTTCAGCCCCTCAATACCTCCGCCACCCTTCTCGCCATTCTCTGTTTCTATGCCAGTATCGTTCGCGCTCCCATCTCTCCCAGTTCCTCAGTAGATATCTATAAGGGATTCGAGGGTATCTGGGTGGTACGCTACGATAGCTTGGCGGGAGTGCTAACAAGACTCGAGGGATCCTAACGGGATCAATATACACCCATGGTCCGTTGTAGGACCGGGCGAAGTACCAACGCCCTGCATAGGGACGGTACCAATAGCCATGATAGAACAGAATGTCCGCATTAATGCC
The DNA here is from genome assembly GCA_035319625.1 of Thermodesulfobacteriota bacterium. Taxonomy (GTDB): domain Bacteria; phylum Desulfobacterota; class BSN033; order BSN033; family UBA1163; genus UBA1163. Next base: position 2,986 of record DATHCH010000072.1, on the reverse strand, counting down.
TGGTACCACATACACATATGTTCCAGGTATCACAGCCACTTCAGGGGGATTAGGGAATGCATATTCTGGTGGAGGAGCATTGACGTCGACCTGAGCTTCAGGCACGGGAGAGGTAGCGCTACCAGAAGGAGATGGAGTTGCGGGAGGGGGTAACGGAGGCGGTGTCGTTCCAGGCGCCCGTTGGACTCCAGCGGCAGCAGGTGGGTACTCAGCGTATTCTCTCGTTTGTTCTTCACCAGGTGCAAGCGACACCCTCCACTGATTATCAATGAGAATCTGAACCGCCTTCAACGCCTCGTCTTTGTTCATCGCTAATTTGCCGGAATCCAGTGCCGCACCGATAGCTCTTCGCAGCTCTCCGATAATATCGGGCGTCAAGGGATAATCAGCGATCCATCCGTTTTTGGGTTCGATACCGGCCGAGGCCAACATGCTCTCCGCTTCCACCTCGTTCTTCGCCGTGCCTAATTTAAGGACCTCCACCAGCTTGACGGCAAAGTTACCTTCACGAACGAGGACCTGCGATATAGGCGGAGCCTCCTGCTCATTCTGCTCCGGCTGTCCGTAAGAGATAACCGGTATCAAAAACAAAAAAACTATTGCACTTGCAGCAATTAACTTCTTCATCTCCACCTCTCCTTTTTTCTTCTTCTGACGTATTATTTAGGCTTTTTGTTCATGACTCTTTACGCTTCCAAAGAGTTAAGCTTTGATACTCCATCTCCATGCAAAACATCTATACTTTTAATACAAAGGCAAATCCTGTGCCAATCCATTTTCAAAAGAATTCAAAACATATTCTTCAGCATCCTCAAGCCGATTTTATTTAAAATATTCATTGGTTTATTAAGGCATTTGGATATTTGGATAAATGCATTCTTACAAAAAGCAAAAGGTTTAAGGGTTAGTTTTAAACCGGAATGGTTTGTCGATCTTTTTAAAACGGTAAATGCTTTATTCTTAGATTTCGATTGATAACGAGTTTCGACAATTTTGATGATGAATTCGACAAGGATTTCCGGTTAGAAGAATCCTTCATGCCAAGATTGGAATTTTGATTTTGAATAAAGTAACTTGCAGATTAAATTAGAAAGGCCTTTTTATTGATTTAACTTTAAAATGTTCACAAAATTACAGATTTAATGAGTCAGAATTCCAAGATCCACTTTTACCCGTTAATCCGATTAAAATCATTCCGAAATTTTTCTGGGAAATCGCCGTTTCTGGAAGAATACCATAAATCCAAAAACGCCAATTCCGCCGTTTTTCATTACTGCTGATTTTACTGAAGAACCAGACCGTTTCCCACAGAGATTGAAGGTTAAGGAGTTGAGGGACTGGAGAGGTTTCAAGAATGAAATATCAATGGATCGTTCTTACAGTGACAACAGTCGGAATCTTGATGGCACGAATTGACTCCAGGATTGTCATCATTGGTCTGAAAAATATCGTCTTGGAAGCCCAGGAAAAGTAGCCTTCCAGGACAAGGTCAATACGGCCCTCAAAATTGAGTGGGTTATGCAGCACAAGATCGGGATCACCAATGGCTTATCCGTCCCACTCCTCCGGGTCCCCCTTCACCAGGATAATAAAGATCAACATGGACATACCCCAACCTTGGGAGACCCCCCTGATCGAAAGGGGCAGGCAAGGTATACGCATATTCGTTCGGCGTTATCTCGAAACTGAATGGGAAAACAACCTCGTTGCTTTCATTTCCAGCCTCATCAAATACAGAAACCTTTAAGGTAATTTGTGTCCACTGAGGCAGGTACGACGTATTCGCACTGTAAGTATTCCATTGGATATACCCCTTGAAGTGTTTTTGATATTGGGGCTTCAGATAAATCCAATCGGTCGGGTAATGACCATAACCCACCTCATCCACCATAGAGGCAACTCGAAGCATCTTCCCGTCCGGGTCGTCTGCTTCAATATAGATTTTCCAAATATATCCATAATGACCCCTCTCGACGGCAAAAGCATGGGTGATGATTGGGGCATGCGTACCTGGTTCGGGCGGTCCTCCTTCGTACGGGAACAATGGGTATGGGTACGGACGATAATATCCCCTTGGTAGAGGCGGACATTGGGTGACTACTACTCTGTCCTGAGAGAAAGTGACAAGACAAATAGAATCGGTGTTTGAAAAATGATATTCCCACGTTTCAAGAGTTTTTCCATTAACAGTTTTGTAAGTGATAAGATCTGTTTTTCCCCACAAAGAGATTACTTCTTCTTTTGTCATGTTAGGCTTAATATCTGATACGTGACGAGGGTGGCACGAAGAGAAAACGAAAATAAAAGAAACCAAGAGAAACAGATAAATAATCTTCTTTCTTTGCATCTCTACTCGCCTCCTTTTTGAGAAAACTCGTCTCAGCCCTGTAGGGGTGTAAGAAACAGAGCTTTTTGGGCACGGTTTCTCAGTCGCGATCAAGACGGGTATATTCAAAATTTCCTCAGCCATTTGCTTTCCTTTCCATCCTCCTATCCACCGCCCTCAAGAAAGGTTTAGCTTTATCGGAGTTATATTTATTTGTTTTGGATTTTCTTTTCTGGGAGGCCTTTAAAAATCTAAATCAGAGGGGAATTTTCAGCTGCAGAAGGAACTAACTTTCAAGAGGAAAATTCTATTTTAAGTAAGGAAAAATTTTAAAGGTCTTCCTCCATTCACCACCCCTTTTGGAAGGGAGAGTATTGGGACAGTTAAGTTTATTATACTAAAAGCGATTACTTTGTCAATACCGAATATGATTTGTGAAAACTATTTTTTGAGGATTATTAGTTGAAATCTGCTATAGCGATATCGATTCATGGATTGATGATCTCAGGAAGTTATGTTTTTTTTTCCAAAATCCAGCCGATCCAAAAGTCCAATTTGACGCTTCCACCTACAAGTCCTCACCCTAATGCTACTCTGAAGGTTAACGATTACTGTCAGAAATGTGCGTAATTAAATAAAACAGCGAGGAGTGGGCCGTCA
>DATHCH010000071.1:0-3493 GCA_035319625.1 Thermodesulfobacteriota bacterium | reverse complement strand
CAGGAAAAAAGAAAGTGGGTTTGGGTTATTTTGATGCTTTCTGAGAAGGGAAGCTTTTATCCTTAAATGCCAGGGAGCCGACGGGGCAGACTTTAACGCACTCAGCGCACTGGCCACAGGTTGATTCACCAATGGGTTTGTCTTGAAAGGTGGAGACCATTCGCTTAAAACCCCTTCTTGTAAAACCAATGGCTCCGACGCCTAACTTCTCCTGGCACACCCAGATGCATTTGCCGCAGAGAACACATTTGTTAGGGTCGTAGATAAAAAGGGGACTGCTTTCGTCGATGGGGAGATTCCTCTCAAGTCTCCTAAATCGCTTTGTCTTGAGTTTGATACCCAAATGTTTGGCAATTTTCTGAAGCTCACAGTATCGATTTTTTAAACAATGACCGCAATCAACAGGGTGGCTTGCCATAAGAAGCTCGGCGGAAGTCCGTGCAAGTCTTAAAGCATTCTTCCCGCGTGTGTTCACCACCATGCCTTCTTTTACTAGTTCCGTGCAAGCAACGACAGGTTCATTCTCAGCTTCAACCTCTACGAAACAGAGGCGACATGAGGCGGAGGGTTGCATCCTTTCCTGAATGGCACAGAGGTTTGGTATATAGATGCCATTCTCCAAAGCTGCCCAGAGGATTTTGTCTCCTTCATGAGCTCTTATCTTTTTTCCGTTAATAGTTAAAAATATGTTCTTCATAACCTTTCGTTAAAGGTTAAGGTTTGGGTTGAGATTTCGCTTAGCCTTAGCCTGAACCTTAGCCTTTTGGTACCCGGTACGGTGGCGATAATCTGACGACCGCATCGTATTGAGGAGGACATGCAACAAGGCATGTATTGCACTTGACGCATTTCTCCTGATCAATGACCTTGATTCTTCTCTTCTTGTCGGTGGAAATAGCTTCAACCGTACAGGTACCCACACAGGCATCGCACCCGCGTGCACACTTTTCAGGGAGGATGTAGTATGCGATCAGAGTCTGGCACATCAATGCCGGGCAGCGTCCCTCTTTGATGTGAGCTTCATATTCCTCCCGAAAATAGCGCAGGGTCGTGAGCACAGGATTGGGTGCGGTTCTTCCGAGACCGCAGAGTGATCCTTGTTTGATGTCCTCTGCCAATTGCTCGAGTGTCTCGAGATCTTCCATTTTCCCGCGGCCTTTTGTAATATCCTCCAGAATGTCGAGCATCTGCTTTGTTCCAAGACGACAGAGGGTGCACTTTCCGCAGGACTCTTTTTGGGTAAAGTCGAGAAAATAGCGGGCGACCTCAACCATGCAATCGTCCTCATCAAGAACGACCATTCCTCCTGAACCCATCATCGCTCCGCTTTCCTGCAATGAATCGAAATCAATCGGGAGACCGAGCGCCGACTCAGGAAGGCATCCGCCCGATGGACCGCCAATTTGAACGGCCTTGAAGCGTTTGCCTTTGGTAATGCCACCGCCCACCTGGAAGACGAGCTGGCGAAGTGTGGTGCCCATAGGCACTTCTACCAAACCTGTATTGACCACTTTGCCTGCAAGGGCGAAGACGGCTGTGCCCTTACTTCTCTCAGTGCCCGTTTGCAAAAACCAATCCGCACCATTTTTGATGATGTGAGGGACATAAGCAAGGGTTTTCACATTATTGAGGATCGTTGGTTTTCCGAAAAGACCTTGGACAGCCACGCGTGGCGGTCGATGGCGGGGCATTCCAGGTTTTCCCTCTATGGAGGCAATCAGTGCTGTTGCCTCACCGCAGACAAAAGCACCTGAACCTTGAAAGAGTTTGATGTCAAAGCCGAAGTCACTCCCAAGAATATTTTCTCCAAGAAATTTGTATTTTTCTGCCTGGAGCAGGGCATCCTGAACTCTTTGCACGGCCAGAGGATATTCAGCTCGAACATAGATATAACCATGACGGGCCCCGATAGCATAGCCTGCAATGACCATTCCTTCGATTACGGAGTGGGGGTCGCTTTCCAAGATCGCCCGGTCCATGAAAGCCCCGGGATCGCCTTCATCGCCGTTACAGATCAGATATTTTGGTTCTCCTTCTGAGTGACGGCAGACATCCCACTTCTCTCCGGTCGGAAACCCTGCACCTCCGAGGCCCCGCAGTGCAGACCGCTTGACCTCCGATACAATCTCCACTGGTTTCATCCGGAGAGCTTTTGACAGACTTTCATATCCCCCGTTTGCAATATAGTGCTCTATCTCTTCTGGGTTGATGTGTCCGCAATTTTTTAAGAGGATTCGTTTTTCATATTTTGACCGTGGAAAATCAGAAAAACTGGGGATGAGATCGTTCTCCTCCAGGGCTCCGAGAACAAATTCAAGGGATGGATCGTCATTTAAGATGAGGTTGCTAACCAGATTCTCGGCTAATACAGGACTGACGTGGCCGTAACAGATGGAAGGAAATCCCGGTTTCCGAAGGATGACCAGAGGCTCAGCATAGCAGTGTCCCATGCAGCCCACTTCATAAATGAGACAGTTGAGATTTTGTTTTTTTACGGTGTCTTTTATTGCCTGAAGGACTTCGAGTGCGCCAGCCGCTCTCCCACAAGTGGCCGTCCCGACCAGAATCACTGGCAGTTGGTCATTCCAAATCGCCTGCCAGCGGGATTGTGCCTGCTTTCTTATTTCCTCGAATTTCAATTGTTTTCCTTTTCTTCTTGTTCTTTTTGGAGCTGATAGGAGAGGAGGATTCCATCTACCCTCGTGGGATCCGCTTTGGCTTCCACTTTTTTATCGACAACGGTCACAGGTGCCATGGCGCAGCAGCCCACACAGGCTACTGTATCGAGGTCAAACTCGCGGTCAGGAGAAGTTTCGCCCGGACCTATTTTCAATCTCCTTTGCCAGGCTGCTAAAGCGATGTGACCACCCTTTACATGACAAGCAGTTCCCATGCAAACTCTTATGGAATGTTTACCAGGAGGGGTGAGACGGAACTGGTTGTAGAAGGTCGCAACGCCATAGACATCGATTTCTGGTATATTGAGAAACCGGGCCACCTCGATCATGGCATAGTGAGGAAGATATCCCAGCTCTTCCTGAATTTTTTGCAGAATAGGTATGAGATTTTCTCTTTTACTTTCTACGCCTTCCAAGATGGCTCTCGTTTTTTCTTTACTCTCTGTTTCTTCGTTGCTCACCTTTGCCTCGATTCATTTGAAATAACGAATTCGACCCCCAAAAACAAGAGTTCTCTTAATTTTTTTCTCGAATCCTCCACCTCCGGCCAACAGATCGCCGAACCTTGCGAGAGTTGGCAGCTAAGTATCTTCTGAAGGATCCAGATTTTATGATTGTTTCTGTTTGTATTTAGCAAGGGGCCGGAGTTAACTCTTTGGGCAGGAGGACGGTGAAGGTGGTTCCATTTCCCTCCTCGCTTTCAACGGAGATAGATCCAAGATGGGCATCCACGATGCTCTTGACAATAGAAAGTCCGAGGCCAGTCCCGACGATCTGACGGGTCTCTGTGGTCTTCACTCGGTAAAATTTATCAA
>DATHCH010000070.1:0-12762 GCA_035319625.1 Thermodesulfobacteriota bacterium | reverse complement strand
TGACCATCCAATTGGTTCAGACTGCCACGGAAAATCCACCTGGAAATGAAAAGAGAGCCGCCCAATTTCTGAGATCTCTTCTCACAAGAATGGGTTTCAAAACCAAAACCGTTCTCTCCCCAAAAGGAAGATGGAATATCGTTGCCGAGAGAAGATGGGGAAAGGGCGGGCGAACACTCATCTTCAATGGCCATCTCGACGTTGTCCCTGCCGGAGACCCCTCTCAATGGAAATATCCTCCTTTTGAAGGAAAGCTTTCCAAAGGAAGGATTTATGGCCGGGGGGCATCGGATATGAAGAGCGGGATTGTCTCTTTCATTCATGCCCTCTCCGCCGTTGAGCGTTCGAAAATCCCTCTCCATCAAGGAGCTATCATTCTTCATCTGGTCTCTGATGAAGAATCCCATGGCCACCAAGGTATGGGATTCTTAACTCAAGAAGTTGGGATCCAAGCAGATGCAGCTCTCGTCGGAGAGCCAACGGACCTCCAACCTGTGATCGTCCAGAAAGGTGCTCTTTGGCTCAGGATCTCCACCCTTGGGAAATCGGCTCATGCCTCAAGACCCCATCTGGGTGTGAATGCCGTAGAAAAAATGATGAAGCTGGTGGAACGATTAAATTCCATTCCTTTACAAAAAGAACATCCGTTGCTTGGAAAACCGACTCTCAGTATCGGGACCATTCAAGGCGGAACGAAGATCAATATCGTCCCGGATCGATGCGAGATTGAGGTGGATCGGCGAATGTTGCCCGGTGAAAACAAGGAGGCGGTCTTAGGGGAAATGAAGGAAATCTTGGATTCGCTCCGGTCACAGGATCCCCTTTTTCAATATCAAATGGAAGAGATCGACTTCGCGGAGCCTTCTGAAGTCGATCCTGAAGAGGATATTGTCAGAATTGGCGTGGAGGCCATCCAAGACGTGATGGGAAAGAGGCCAACGCTGAGGGCATTCTCCGGATTCACGGATTCGCGTTTCTATGTCAATCACTATCACATTCCCACCCTTATCCTCGGACCCGGAGGGATGGATCAATCCCATACGACGGACGAATCCGTGGAGGTGGAGGCCTTGGTCAACGCTGCCCACATCTATGGATTGATCCTCGTTCACTACTTGTCCCTTTAGAGATAGTTTTGAAAAAAGATGAAGCGTGATCTTGAAAAAATCTTGAGGGAATTGAAACCGTATCGGGAGAGGAAGGCTGTGATCGATCCCAAACGTACCGCCCTCCTTGCCATCGATATCCAGAACGTCATTCAAGTTTGTAGACAAGAGAATATTCCGATCATCTTCACACAGCACGGTCACACCGATCCTCCCTCGGATAGTGGAGCCCTTGGAGCGTGGTGGGGTCAGGTTATCCTTCATGGGACAAAGGATTGGGAATTTCTTCCAGAAATTAAGATGGAGCCAAAGGATACGGTTCTTCCTAAAAAGCGCTATAGTGCTTTCTATGAGACCGATCTTGAAAAGATCCTCCGATCGAAAGGGATCCAAGATTTGATCATTTCAGGAGTGATGACGAATCTCTGCTGCGAGACCACAGCGCGGGATGCCTTTATGAGGGATTACAGAGTTTTCTTCCTGATCGATGGGACAGCCACCGGGAGGGATGATCACCACCTGGCTACGTTGAAGAATTTAGGGTTCGGCTTCGCCCACTTGATGACCTGCGACGAAGTGATCCAAGCTCTAAAGTCGAAATGAGGGTTTAAGGGAATCACCTTGTATCACTTTCTCTTTGAGACGGTGAGGCGATTTCTTGATGTCTTCTCAACCTTCTTCAAAACTTCCTCGAAGATGGTGAGTGCGGTGTCAGCCTGTTTCCGGGTGATGATCAGGGGCGGGCTGAAACGGATGACGTTCTCTCCGGCTCCTAATATGAGCAGCCCCTTTTCAAAACAGGCAAGAATAATCTTGTTTCTTTCTTCGATTGCTTTTTCCTTCGTCTTCCGGTCTTTAACCAATTCTATCCCGATCATCAAGCCCTTTCCCCTCACGTCGCCAATCAGATCGAATCGCTTCTGCAGATCTCTCAGTTTTTTGAGGAGGTAGTCCCCCACGCGTTCGGCATTTTCAATAAGACCCTCCTCAAGGAGGTCGATGGTGGTCAGGGCCGCTCGGCAACTGATGGGATTCCCACCAAATGTGCTGGCATGAGAACCAGGGACCCAATCCATCACCTCGCTCTGTGAGACCGTCGCTCCCAAAGGCATCCCTGAGGCAATTCCCTTTGCCAAGGCGATGATATCGGGGACGACTCCCCAGTGCTCAATCGCCATCATCTTTCCAGTCCTTCCCATTCCGCTTTGAACCTCATCATCCACAAAAAGGATCCCAAATTCCTTTGCCAGCCCGTAAAGCTTTTGATGAAATTCCGGAGGAGGGACGATATAACCGCCTTCTCCTTGAATGGGTTCGACAAAAATGGCTGCCACTTCCTCTGGCGGGATGCTTCGCTTAAAGAGATCCTCTCGAATCCAATCGACACAAGCAGTGCTGCAACCAGGGTATTGCCGATGATGATAAGGGCACCGGTAGCAATAGGCGTAAGGAACGTGGGTGATTCCAGGGACGAGCGGATAAAATCCCCTTTCGTGAATCACTTTGCTGGCCGTTAAGGAGAGGGCGCCCATGGTCCTCCCATGAAAAGCGCCAAGGAAAGCCAGAATCCGGGGCCGTTTGGTATGATAGTGTGACAGTTTGAGAGCTGCCTCAATGGCTTCAGCGCCTGAATTACCGAAGAAGACCCTCTTTTCTTTTGGCCCAGGGGTGATCTCGGAGAGCTTTGCGGCAAGGCTCGATTGGAGACCGTAGTAGAAATCACTGCCAGACATATGGATGAGTTGTCCTGCCTGACGAGAGATCGCCTTCACCACTCTCGGATGACAATGTCCGGTATTGCAGACCGCAATCCCTGAGGTAAAATCGAGGAATCGATTCCCGTCCGCATCCTCCACCCAAGCTCCTCTCGCTCTTTTGACTACGAAGGGATAGATGCGCGTGTAAGATTGAGATACGAATCTTTGATCCTTTCTGAGGATCTTCTTGGCCTCACGCCCAGGAGGTCTGGTAATAATAGAAGGAGACAAGAATTCTTTTTTTGCCATCTTTCTTCCTCAAATCTTCTTAAAACATAGGATAGAAAAAAATCTATTCAAATAGTAGATAGTTTTTACTGACGAGTCAATTAAATGTTTCATAACGACTATGTCACCCCGGGAGGCATGAAAGTCGAAAATCCCGCTCGCCCCCCTTTAGTAAAGGGGGGTTGGGGAAATTTGGAAGTATATTTTTAGGTGAGAACCACGAAAGTTGTCTGCTCGCTTGGTGCATGCCTCAGGCACGGACACCTGGAATGGGAGAATTAATAGAGGCGGGGGGAAAAGAAAATCCTACTTCCTATCCATGAAATATCCTGTCTCAGTTGATAAAAGATAGGCCAAATTGTCTAAGATTGTGCTGAAAAAGACATCTTTCACCACAAAGCCCACGGGGACGGTAACCTGTGCTGGTGCAAAGTTGAGAATCCCTCTCACTCCTGCTTCCACCAACAGATTGGCTACACTCTGAGCTTCTGAAGGGGGGGTTGTGATGAGCCCAATATCTATCTTCCTTTCCTTAGCTACCTCTCTAACACGGTTGATATGAAGGACCTCCGCTGGCTTGCCCAGCTTTTCCGAGACTCTTCCAATGACTCTCGGAGGGTCAATATCGAATGCGGCTACGATCTTATAATTCTGCTTAAGAAAATCTTTATAAGACAGCAGGGCAGACCCCAAATTCCCAACGCCGATCACCGCCATCCTCCACTCCTTATTCGATCCCAATATCTTCTTAATATTATTGAGCAAATCTTCCACATAATAACCCACGCCTCGAATCCCAAACTCACCGAAGTAGGCTAAGTCTTTTCGTACCTGAGCGGCATTCACAACGCATTTCTTAGCCAGGAGGGCAGAGGAAACTACCTTTTCTCCTTTTTCCTCCATCTCCTCTAAGCACCGGGAGTACCTTGACAATCTCCTAATGGTGGCCTCGGGAATTTTCTTGTATTTCAATTTTGTGACTCCTTTCACAAATTTTAACAAAAAAATATTAGATTCTCACCTTTTTGTCAAGTATATCTTGATGATGGTTTGCCGCTCATTTTTATACTCATGGTTTTTGACCTCAAATCTTTTCCTGTGCGATGTCTTGTTTCGTCTTGACCATCTGTTCGAGTGCCTGATCCATTCTACAATTGACAAATTCTACTTGCTCTTCCGCATACTCCAGATTAAGGGCTCCCTTTCCATTCTTGGCCATATTATAATTGAACTCCGCTTCTCCGTACAACTTTCGACAGACAAATGTGTAGCCTCCCAGGCGAGCAATCCGATCGATCTCTTCTTTAGACTGGGTCAGCTTGGGATCCAGTTCCTTCAGCATATTTTCACAGGTCGCCTTCCATCGGACGACCATCTCCCCATAACTCTGGTCATGGCACTGAATACAACGTTTTCTTATCGCATCAAAGCTATCCTTCTTTTTGGCCAACAGACCTCACATTCAACCACATCAATCTTATTGCTCGGCCTCTCTTTAACGCCGGCGTTTTCCTTCCTCTGAATGAAGCGTTTCATGTCAATATGACAGTCTTCACACTTAACTTTCCTAATCCCCTTCCCGTGATGGCATTCAGCGCAGATTTGCATGAATGTTTTGCTCTGATCTTCACGGGGAGCGTGACGATCCGAACAATTAAGTCCTTTGCCTGCGATGTCGGTCTCATTGGAAAATTTGATATCGTTATGGAAAGATATCGAAGAAAGTAACCCTTGGTATCTACCGAAACTGCCATACCAAGGATCAAAGCCCTACCTTTTATTATGTGGCTTATTTGGAAAAGATAGGCTGCAAAATCTCTAAATGAAAAGCCCGCCTCACCAACTTTACGAATGATAGCGAACTTCCCGAATTAGAGATTCGTTCTATTCGCTGTCATTCGGGCCATTCGGGTTTCTCAGACCAGGAACTCCCACGCGATCAGGAAAACGCACAGAAGCCCGATGGCCAGCATGGCAAATCCCATGGTGGTTGAGAAGAGGTCCATGCCCACGCTTGGGTATTTATCCCGATAGGTCTCCAATCTCGGCCAGCAGACGATGATATTGTTCCTGCCTTTCCTCCACCAGTTCGTATTTGGGAAATCTTCCCGTAAAAATCACCGTGTTGATGGGGAACTTCGAAGGTCGAAAATGGGTGTTGAAGAAATGGATCGTGAAGATGAAGCCGGAGGCCAAAAGTGCTTCATCCGAATGGACGATCGTGGCAATGTTGAGAATCCATCCGGGTAAAAAGAGGGTGAAGAATTCTGGAAACCAGAGCATCAATCCTGAAAACCCGATGGCGAACATTCCCCAGAAGACAGCGAGAAAATCGAATTTTTCCCAATAGGTCCACCGGTCGAACCTGGGTTTCGGCCCTTTGTTAAGAAACCAGCGGATCATCCCGATGATGTCTTGAATGTCTTTCCAACGAGGGCAGAGCGAATCCGGGTCGAAAAGTCTTTGGAAGAGACCGGGATTCCCTTGGATCTTCTTAAAGAAGAGGAAATAGGCGATGTAGGCCATGGTCGTTCCGAAATAGGCAAAGGTGATGCCGGCGCAAATGCGATGAATCAAACCGGCCATCCTGGCCCCTCCTAAAAAGTGTATCAAACCAATGACCCAGGGGGCATGGGAAAATTTTAATGGGAGCCCGGTCAGGACGAGACCGATAAAGCTCACCATCATCGTAAAATGGAGCACGATGTCAAAAAGGGTAAACCGTCGATAAATATGTCCGGCTTCATCAGGTCTTACATGCTGTGGGAAGAAAATCCCTCTGGCCCTCAACTCCCTTTTTTCCCAAAAGTCCTTTCGCCACCACAGGAACGTGTGGAGCCAAAATACTCCGAAGACGGAGACGAGGAGGCCGGTCATGAGGACGAGGGTTCCGTAGAGCACTGGTTCTCTTTCCGGGTCATTATGGGTTGCATGGGGAATCCATTGCACGAAGTTAGCATTGGCATGTCTGTGGCATTTGCCGCAGGTCTCTACCAACCGCCCCTCGGAGATGAGAGACTTTGGATTATCGGGAGGCGGAATGTTGTGAAACCCGTGGCAATCCGCACAACCCGCAACCAATTTTGGGTAGCCAAGATGTTCCACCTTTCCATGATAACTTTCGTAATAGGTTTAGGTGGCGATGAGAAAAACTTTGTTTCTCTCCATCATCTCCTTGTCTGCATGACATTTCTGGCAGACTTCGGTATGGAACTCCTTACGGAATTCCGCCGTTTTTGGTTCATCCCCTTTCAGTAAGGGAATTTTATGGAGGCCATGGCAATCGCTGCAGGCGGCTGAATCTGGATTCCCCTCGAGGACGGCTTTGCCGTGGACGCTCTCGGAGTAACCATCATCCGAGTGGCAGGTCGTACATGTCTTGACCACCCGGACCTTATCCCCCTTCCACGGGGTTATCTCGTGAATCTTTTGATGGCAGTCTTCGCATTGAATGTCATTAAGGAAATGGGCGCTTGCATAATGTGCTGCCCCTTCTTTTTTATGACATCGATGGCAGGTGACTGGCTCGGCATGAATTCTTGCCCCTTTTGTTCTGGCATGGACGTTGATATCCGTGATGTCATAGTGGCAACTGTTGCAAGAATTGGCACCATGAACAGATTGGGCAAACTTCCTTTCGCTTATTTTTTTGTGACAACCCAAACATTCAGAGTTGTCAATACATTCATAGCAGTATTCTCGACCCCTGACGACAAATTTCTCTCCCTTTTTCGCAGGTCCAGAGGGTTTGGTCACCACGGGGATTTTCCACCCTCTTTTTCAGGGCCGGATGTCGCTGCCCATGAGCTTCCCGATGCCAAAAAGAGCGAGAAAGAGAAAATAAGAAAAAAGAGGGCTGTTTTAATCAACTTCGGTTTCATAATGCTCCCAAAATTTAGAGAATCGCCCCGCCCTCCCAAAATGCAGGAGGAGGTTTAACCCCTCAAAATTTAAAGAAAATTTAAACTTTGGATTTTGAACGCGGGCAAGATTTGGTTTTTTAACACAATCAAGAATTGAAGTCAATATGACTAAATTTAATCCCCTCTGCAATCCACATTCAAGCCGACCAAGGTCGACCAATTCTTCTCTTGCAATCTCTGAACGATTGCAACAGACTTTTGCTTCAATCTTCTCTCAATCTCGTGCGTATCTTTTTCAAAGATCCCTGAAAGGATGAACCATCTTTTCCTGAAAAAGGCCTTTTTCTTTAACAGGGACTCGATGACTTGAAGATGGATATTGGCGCAAACTAAATCCGCTTTCTCTTTGATAAAATCCTCTGCCTTTCCCCTCCTCACCTCGATCCGTTCAGATTCACCGTTGGACAACACATTTCGCGACGCCGTCTCTACAGCCAGTTCGTTGCAGTCGATGGCAAGCACCTTCTCAGCTCCCCATTTGGCAGCGGCCAGGGCAAGGATCCCAGAACCCGTTCCAAGGTCCAAAACCTTCTTCAGCTTCTCCTTTTGATAAATCTCCCAAGTCGCTTGAAGACAGGTTCGAGTTGTTGGATGATAACCTGTGCCAAAAACCACGCAGGGATCTAAACGAACCAAGATCTGGCCCTCTTCAACCCTTACATTTTCCCAAGGAGGAGAGATGACAAGATTACCCACCTGAAAAGGTTTCAATTCTTCACCGGCCTGCCAGGCTTTGTAGTCCAGGATGTTTCTTGAGAGGATAGGGTATCCCTTCTTTTTGACAAATGACTCCACCTCCTCATCGTGGGGCTGAGAAAAGAAAAGGAAAGAGGTCTTGCCTTCATTCCAGCAGCCAATGAAGTCCTGCTTAAGAAAATCCTTTGAGTCCAAAATCTCTCCTGAAATCTCATAGATGTATAGGTTTTGGTAAGGAATCATCTTTAAAATAAAATTTCAAATTTCAAAATCCCTGCCTTCGCCGAAGCGGCTTCGCGCAGGCAGGCAAATGTCAAAGGAATGAGAACTCCACAATGTTAAATCATTCAAATTTGGAATTTTTAAATTCATTTGAAATTTTGGCTTTGACATCTGACATTGTTTTTATAACATGGCCCTTCTCTCTTGACAATTTTTGAGGAAATATTACGTTATATTTTGAGTACGGACACGGGACACGGTTTTAGATATGCCAACCTACGTATACAGGGCTGTTGATTCAAAGAAAGGCTGCACTCAATGCAGACGGGGTTTTGAGATTATCCAGAGGATGGCCGAATCTCCTCTAAGCCTCTGCCCCCAGTGTAATAACCCTATCTCCCGAGTTCTTTTTGCTCCAGCGGTGGTGATCAAAGGAAACCCGGTTACGGAAACAGATCGAAAGATCAAGGAATACGAGAAGGAAGGAAGATGGAGTCACGCGGCTGAATTGGCAGATAAGGAAGCGGAAAAAACGAAGCGACAGGATTTGAAAACCCGTGCCTTAGAGAATTACAAGAAGGCGGGTTATAACTTCAATAAATACGATACCTAATCCCCACCCCAAATGGCTACAAATTTCAGATTTCAAATTTTAGATTTCAGATTGAAAATTCAAATTTGAAATTTGCAATTTGCAATTTGAAATCCCTTAGTTGGCATTGAAGGTCTAAACCAAGAATGATCACTCTCAGTCATGTTCAGAAGCAGTTTGGAAGCAAAGTCCTCTTTAAAGATTGCTCTCTTCAGATCGGAGTGAGGGACCGGCTTGGCCTCATCGGCCCCAACGGCTCGGGGAAGACGACCCTCTTTCGGATGATCTTAGGAGAGGAATCCCTTGACGAAGGAGAGCTCCTCATTGCCAAAGGCGTAAAGATCGGCTACCTGCCCCAGGAAGTGATTTCCCTCGAGGGCAACACGGTTTTGGATGAAGTGTTAAAAAGCTTGACAAACATCATCTCCCTCCAGGACAAGATGACGGTCCTCGAAGAAGAGCTTTCATCCATCGACGACCCGAAAAAACAGGAGAGGCTGGCAAGGGAATACGGGAAACTTCAGGAGCGCTATACCCTTCTTGGAGGCTATGGCCTGGAGGCCGAGGCAAAGCGCATCCTTCAGGGATTGGGGTTCAAAGAGAGAGATTTCGATCGCCTCACCGACGAGCTCAGCGGCGGCTGGTTGATGCGAATCGCCTTGGCGAAAATCCTTCTTCAATCTCCGGACCTCCTTCTTCTCGACGAGCCGACCAACCACTTGGACCTGGCGTCCCTGATATGGCTCGAAGAATTTTTAACCAATTATCCCGGCGCCATGGTCATCGTGTCACACGATCGAGTCTTCCTCAACCACCTCATCGATTGGATTGCGGAGATCGAAGCGCAACGGATTGACCTCTACTACGGCGACTACGACCACTACTTGGAGGAGAAAGATGCCCGGGGACAAGTCCTCGAGGCGACGTATAAGACTCAGCAGAGGAAAATTGAGCAGACCGAAAGATTTATCGAACGGTTCCGCGCTAAAAACACCAAATCGAGCCAGGTTCAGAGCCGAATCAAGATGCTCGAAAAAATTGAGCGGATCGAACTCCCGGAGAAAAAGAAGGAGATTCGGTTCCACTTCCCCGCCCCCAAACGGAGCGGCCACAAGGTGGTGGAGGTCAAAAATCTTCATAAGAGCTACGGCGACACGGCGGTCTATCAAGGAATTGATCTCAGCTTCTACCGAGGGGACAAGCTGGCTTTGGTCGGTCCCAACGGAGCGGGAAAATCAACCCTGCTCAAGATCCTCGCGGGCGTCCTCGACTTTGAAGAAGGTGAGGTCATCTTAGGAAAGGAGGTGACCCGCGCGTACTTTGCCCAGCATCAATTCGATCTTCTCCGCCCCGAAAATACCGTCTTCGAAGAGCTCGTTTCCATTGCGACGGATGAAAGTCAGACCGAGCTTCGAACCCTTCTGGGTACTTTTCTTTTCAGCGGAGAGGAGATCGAAAAGCGGGTCTCTGTCCTGAGCGGCGGAGAGAAGAGTCGATTGGTCCTTGCGAAGATGCTCTTCAAACCGGCCAATTTCCTTCTATTCGACGAGCCGACCAGTCATCTCGACATCTCCTCTCGAAACGTACTGGAGATGGCTTTCAAGCAGTTTCAAGGGACGATCTGCCTGGTCACCCACGACCGGCATCTCATCAATCAAATCGCCAACAAGGTGATCGAGATCGATCGTGGAATCCCTCATATATTTTTCGGAAATTATGACGATTACCTTTATAAGAAACAACAGATTCCACAGGAAGACCGTGTAGGGGCAATTGTCGGAACGACAGTCGTACCGACTCATGAATTGCCTCTGCAAAAAAGGAAATCCCCGTACAAGACGAGGGAAGAGAGGCGAAAGAGAGCCCAAGAGATGGACCAATTTAAGAGGCAGCTCTCCAGCCTTGAAAGGCGATTTCAGGAAGTGGAAAAATCTTTACAGGAGGCCACCCAAAAACTGGATCATCTGAATCAAAGACTTTCCGACCCGAATCTCTACTTAAATCAGCAAGAGACATACGAAACGGTCCAGACTCACAAACAGGTTAAAGAACAGGTGAGAGAGCTTACCCAAATCTGGGAATGCCTCGCCCTGGAATTAGAAGAATTGAAAAGCGCGAATCCTGCAGGCTAAAAAGGGTGGATTGCACAGAGAGATCATGGTCTTTCTCGCTTGACAGACAATCCCGTTTTTCTTATATTCAACAAGCTTGGATATGTGAGAATCCACTCAAGAAAATGGCTTTTACTCAATTTCAGATAGGAGGGTATCCATGAGCTACAATAACATCATACTGACCACGAAGGATTTTGTGAGCACCATTACGCTCAACCGTCCCCCGACGAACTCCATCAACCTTGGCATACGCGAAGAGCTGGACCGAGCGATCACCGAGTTAGAGAAGAGCAAGGATACCAGGGTGGTGATCATCACAGGCGCGGGTGACAAGGGTTTCAGCGCGGGCATGGACGTGTCGGACATAGCGAATATCGAGAAAGGGCCGAACGGTAACGATGTTTTCAACCGTATCGAACGGTTCGGCAAGCCGGTTATTGCAGCCATCAACGGATACGCCTTGGGTGGCGGATGCGAGCTCGCGCTCGTATGCCATTTCCGGTTTATGACGGATAATCCCAAGGCAGTCATCGGCTGTCCGGAAGTAACCCTGGGCATTACGCCCGGTTGGGGCGGCATACAGCGTCTGCCGCGGCTTCTGGGCATGCCGAAGGCGCTCGACATGATTCTGTTCAGCAAAAGATTATCGGCGAAAGAAGCCTTGGCCATCGGCCTGGTGGACCGCGTGGTCCCCGCAGCAGATTTGATGAAGGAGGCTATGGCCTTTGCACTGACGCTGACCAAGCGGCCGCCACTTGCCGTAAACGCAGTGCTCAATGGTATGAGCGTAGGACTTGAGAAGGGCCTCGAAGAAGGCATCCGCGTTGACCGGGAATGGTCAAGGAAGCTTGCACAGAGTCAGGATGCACGGGAAGGATTCACTGCATTTTTTGAGAGGCGCGAGCCCGTATTCAAGGGGGAATAGCGCAGCACTTCATTTGGATAAACGGCCCCAGGGTTGATTCCGGTACTTTTCCATGGGGCCTCTTTTTTATGAGGGATGTTCCGTTGAACATCATTTTCTGATCAAGAGCCCTTTCACAAATCGAGAATCCATCTTCTCCTCCGGAGAAATCTTCCCATACTCTGTTTCAAATAGGTCCAGACAGAAATCCTGAAAAGCATGAAGATGTTGCCGCTTCACTTCTTCGCCTTCGATCGAATCCAACCAGTTTCTGAGTCCCTCCTTGATTTCCATCTTTATGACCCCCTTCCCTTGGACATCTCTTTCAAAAACTTTGTCGAGAAGATCTCTCACTTGATCCTGCCCAATGGCTTCGAATTGGAAAGTCCCTTTGAGAATTTGATTCGCGGTGCAGGTGAGAAAGATCGCAGAGAGGGCGATCTCCCGCCAGTCATCCGGATAGCAACCACTCAAATCCATCTCCTTCAGACAAAGAGGGGAGAGATTCAATTTCTTTTCCAAAAAATTGGTAGTCGTTTTAATGAATTCCAAAAAGTCATCTGCCTCTTTGAAGTCCTGAAGAGTCTTGAAGTCCTCGTAAATCCCGTTTCGATAAAGGACGGGCTTCCTTCTCAAAATTCCCTCAAATTTTTCAAAATGAGAAGGGTCCAAGAATACAAGGTTCTCCTGATTATTCGAAAACCAGGTGCCTTGTAAAATGGATTCTGCCTTTCTTCTAAGAAGAAGGGTGGTACTCACACCGTATTGAAAGAGTTTCTGTACGGGAAGGGATCGAAGGATTTCAACCGATCTTGGTTCATCCTCCTTGCCCAAATATTGAAGCCCGAGGTTCAAGTAGTGGTAGACTCTTCCTACTACCCTCTCCATGGCCACAATATTAGAGAGATCGATCGCTTCTGCCACAACGGCCTTATTGCAGAGGGCGGTGATCTCTTGTTTCAATCGGTCCTGCTCACGGGGGTCATCTATTACAGAGAGGGCAGAGGAGAAAAAAGGCCCCTCGTTTCGAAAAGTGAGATAGAAAATAGAACCCTCCTTACCGACCTCGTCCCGACTCCTGACCGGAGAAAAGTCTTCGCCTACCGTAAAAGCATTCGGGTTGACAAAGCGATAAATCTCCAGAGCCTCCTCAAAATCAGGGAATCCATAATCCGCCAATCGGCCATTCCTGAGACGGTAGCTGGTCTCCTCGAGCTCTG
>DATHCH010000069.1:0-18345 GCA_035319625.1 Thermodesulfobacteriota bacterium | reverse complement strand
AAAGGGATCGAGCTAACAAATCGCTAAACACGGACTGGCAAAAGCGCCGCTTCGCTTATGCCAGTCGATTAGCTCAATGGTTGGCCAACTCATCACTCACAACTAACCCTTAGTCTTTTTTGTTTTTTCCTGCTCAAAGATGTCGTTGGCTTCTTTTACCGGTGCTTTTTCGTGGATGATGGCACGCAAGGCTTTAATCATTGCCACAGGATATTCATTCTGCCAGATGTTTCTTCCCAGGTTCACTCCGATGGCACCCTTTTCCATTCCATCATGGACAAACTCCATTACTTGTAAATCCGTATCAACCTTGGGCCCCCCGGCCATAACCACAGGAACAGGACAACCATCAACTACCTTATTGAAATTCTCGCACCAGTAAGTTTTTACAATCCGTGCTCCCAACTCAGCGGCAATCCGGGAGCTTAAAGCAAGGTAGCGCGCATCCCTCTTCTCTAACTCCTTTCCAACGGCTGTGACAGCCATTACAGGGATGCCGTATTTTTCTCCCTCGTCCACCAGTTTTGAAAGGTTCAATAGTGATTCCTTCTCATACTCACTCCCGACAAAGATTGAAATACCGACGGCTGCGGCATTGAGACGAATCGCCTCCTCCATCGATGTGGTAATCCCTTCATTCGAGAGATCCTTACCGACCATGCTTGCCCCACCTGAAACACGAAGAATGATGGGCTTGGTATTCTCAGGATCGATAGACGCCCGCAACACTCCTCTTGTTACAAAAAGAGCATCACAATAGCGAAGCAGCGGCCGAATGGTCTCGCCAGGTTTTTCCAATTTCCGGGTCGGGCCCTGAAAATAGCCATGATCAATGGGCAAGAAAAGACAATGCCCATCTGACCTGATCAATTGTGCCAAACGATTTTTCATTCCCCATTCCATGATAACCTCCATTTCCGACCCCTTAACCCCCCTTCATCCCCCCTTAGGTTAAGGGGGGAATAGAGGGGGGTTACAAGAGCGAATTTATTTTTCAAGAACATACTTTACTACCAGGTCGCCGACCTGCGAGGTGGAATATCCCATCTTGCCGGCATTCACGCTCTTCACGTCTTGTCCCACGACCTTCATGACGGCCTGTTCAATTGCCCGGCCGGCCTTTTCTTCTCCAAGATGTTCGAGCATCATCTGACATGCGGAAATCGCTGCCAGGGGACTCACCACTCCCATCCCCGTGTATTTAGGAGCCGAGCCGCCAATAGGCTCGAACATCGAGACCCCTTTCGGATTGATATTTCCTCCGGCAGCGATACCAAGCCCTCCCTGAATCATTGCTCCGAGATCGGTGATGATATCTCCGAACATATTATCGGTGACGATGACATCGAACCACTCCGGATTCTTGACCATCCACATACAGATCGCATCGACATGAGCGTAGTCCGCCTCAATGCCCTTAAACTCCTTAGCTACTTCACGAAACGCCCTCTCCCAGAGGTCGAACGCATAAGTGAGAACATTTGTCTTCCCGCAGAGAGTCACTTTATTCTTTTGCTTTCTTTTACGACAGTATTCGAAGGCAAAACGAATGCAGCGCTCCACGCCTTTCCGGGTGTGAATCGCCTCCTGAATCGCCACCTCATCGGGTGTTCCCTTCCTGACAAATCCTCCCGAGCCCGTATAAGCACCTTCGGTATTTTCCCTGACAACAATGAAGTCAATATCCTTAGGCCCCTTGTCTTTCAAAGGAGTTTCTACACCGGCATAAAGTTTGACAGGTCTGAGATTGATATATTGGTCCAACTGAAATCGAATCTTTAACAGAATTCCCTGTTCCAGGATTCCGGGCTTGACATCGGGATGGCCGATCGCGCCTAAATAAATGGCATCCATCTTCTTCAATTCATTGAGAACTGAATCCGGCAATGTCTCCTTGGTCTTCAGGTAGCGTTCGCCACCCAGGTCGTAATGTTCCAGATGATATTTGAACTTGAATTTCCCGGAGATGGCTTTCAGAACCTTCAACCCTTCGGCCACGACTTCGGGCCCGGTCCCATCTCCAGGAATCACCGCAATTTTATACATGCCCTGTCATCCTCCGCTTCGCTTTTTTCTCTCATCCAGAATATAGTGCCTCTAATCCCTCCTCGCCTCCCTTTACTAAAGGGAGGGAACTAAGTTGTCCCCCTTTCATAAAGGGGAGGAAGGGGGTTATAACCAGCACATCGCTTTTTGACCGATATCGGTTCTATACTGAACTCCGTCCCAGGAGATTTTCTTAACCGCCTGGTACGTCCTCTCAATCGCTCTTGGGATATCTTCTCCCAGTCCTGTCACTCCCAAAACCCTTCCTCCATTGGTGACGATCTGCCCGTCCTTCAGAGCTGTCCCTGCATGAAAGACAAAAATTCCTTCCAATCGAGAAACCTCGTTCAGGCCACCGATGATTTTACCTTTTTCGTAATCTCCAGGATATCCCTTTGAAGCCATCACTACACACACAGAGGCGCGGTTGTCCCATTCAATCTTGTGCTGGGACAAATTCCCTTTCATGCAAGCTTCCAGAATGGGAACGATATCCCCCTTCATCCGCATCAAAACAGGCTGGGTTTCCGGATCTCCGAACCGAGCATTGAACTCCAATACCTTGGGGTGGCCATCATGAATGATCAGCCCGGCATAGAGAACCCCTTTATAGGGTCTCCCCTCCTCTCGCATACCATAGATGATCGGCCTTAAGACCTTCTCAATAATCCTCTCATGGACCTCGCCCGTCACTACGGGTGCGGGTGAATAAGCTCCCATCCCGCCCGTGTTGGGCCCCTGGTCTCCATCAAAGATAGGCTTATGATCCTGGGAAGACGCCATAGGAAGAATGGTCTTTCCATCCGTGAAAGCAATGTAAGACGCTTCCTCTCCTATAAGGTATTCCTCCACGACCACTCGATTTCCCGCTTCTCCGAATATCTTCTCCACCATGATCCTGTCAACGGACTGGATGGCCTCCTCTACGGTTTTACATACGATCACTCCCTTGCCCACTGCCAGACCATCCGCCTTGACCACGATGGAAGCCCCCTGCTTGCGAATATACTTCACCGCTTCGTTCCGGTTATCAAAGATCTCGTAAAAAGCCGTCGGAATGTTATACTTCTTCATCATCTCCTTGGCAAAGGCTTTGCTCCCTTCGATTTCTGCTGCTTTCCTATTTGCTCCAAAAATGAAAAGACCCTTGGATTCGAAAAGATCCACAATGCCCCGAGTCAGAGGCTCTTCCGGTCCAACGACAGTCAGATCCATCCTCTCTTTCGAGGCAAAGTCAACTAAGCCCTTTAAGTCACCGGCCTTGATTGGGACGATCGCCGCCTGCTTGGAGATGCCTGCATTTCCCGGAGCGCAATAGACCTTCGTCACCTTCGGACTCTGCGCAATCTTCCAGACCAAGGCGTGCTCCCTGCCCCCGCTGCCTACGACCAGAACCTTCATATAAACCTCGTGAGTCGTGAGTCGTGACCCGTGACTCGTGAGTCGTACGATTTAGTTTACGATTCACGAGTCACCCTTCACGACTCACGAATTAGTGCCTAAAGTGCCTCATTCCGGTAAAGACCATAGCGATATTGTGTTCGTTCGCAGCGGCAATCACCTCATTGTCTCGAATCGAGCCGCCGGGTTGGATGATCGCCACTGCACCTGCTTCCGCGCCCGTATCCACGCCATCCCTGAACGGGAACATCGCATCCGAGGCCAATACCGTTCCTTTGGTTGAGGATTGAGCCTTCATCACCGCTATGCGGGTGGAATCAACACGGCTCATCTGGCCAGCGCCGATTCCGATAGTCCGGTCTTCCCGGACGAGGATAATCGCATTCGACTTGACATGTTTTGCCACTTTCCAACCAAAGGCCATCGCCTTTTTCTCTTCTTCGGTCGGCTTCCTTTTGGTCACCACTTTCCACTGATCCATCGGCACTTTTCCGAGGTCTCGGTCCTGGACCAGAAGTCCTCCCACCACTTTTCTGAGATCGAATCCTCCCTGCGAATGGGAACCTATGAGTGGCGGAGTTTTGAGAATACGAAGATCCTTTTTCCTCTTAAGAATCTCCAATGCCTCCGGATCGATACGCGGGGCGATGATGGCTTCGAGAAAGATATCCGCCATTTCCTTTGCCGTCTCTTTATCTACGCTCCGATTGAAACCGACCACACCGCCGAATGCCGAGACCGGGTCGCAGTCTCTGGCCTTCTTGTAGGCATCCGCCAAATTTTTGGAAGAGACCGCCACCCCACAGGGGTTGTTATGCTTGATGATGACCGTCGCCATTTCTTCAAATTCCTTAACCGTCTCATAGGCGGAATCGATATCGAGTATATTATTGTAAGACAATTCTTTCCCCTGGAGTTGGACCGCATTCGAAACCGAAGGCTCAGTGAGCAAATATTCCCGATAAAAGGCAGCTTTTTGGTGCGGGTTTTCTCCGTATCGCAGGTCCTGTGCTTTCTTTACCTGGAACGTGAAGGTCTCCGGAAATTCATGTGCTTTCTTGCCCTTCTCGATCTGGCCAAGGTAATTTGAGATGGTGCCATCATAACGCGCCGTATGTTGAAAGACCTTCTTGGCCAAACGAAAATTGGTCTCCAAAGAGACTTCCCCTTTCTGCTTCAATTCAGAAAGCACCGGTTCGTAGTCACCGGGATCTACTATCACGGTCACATCCGGGTAGTTTTTCGCCGACGAGCGGAGCATCGTCGGCCCGCCGATATCGATATTCTCAATCGCCTCTTCAAGCGTGCAATCCCTTTTCGCCGCAGTTGCCTCGAAGGGGTAGAGGTTGACAGCGACCAGATCGATCGGAAGGATCCCGTGCTCTTCCATCTTCTTGACGTGCTCTTTCTTGGAACGCTGCCCTAAAAGTCCTCCGTGGACTTTTGGGTGAAGGGTCTTTACCCGTCCGTCCAGCATCTCCGGAAATCCCGTGTAATCAGAAATATCTGTCACAGAGACACCCTGCTCCCTTAATGTCTTTGCCGTTCCTCCGGTGGAAAGGATCTCAACACCCATCTGTACCAAGCCCTTGGCAAACGGAACTACCCCGGCCTTATCCGAAACACTGACAATTGCCCTCCTGATCTTACCCATAGCTCCTCCTCTGTTTATAAGGGTTCAAGGATTCAAGGGTTCCAGGTTTCGAAGGTGGAAAGTGGATGGTGGAGTGTAGTCTTGACCACTTGCTACCCTCTGCTTTCTACTCTCTTATTCTAGATCCCTCGCCCCCTTGTATTAGAATCCCAGTTCTTCTCCGACCAGAATGATGAACATATCTGTCAAGGAAGGCTTTCGCTCGTGGATGACGATGACCCTGCAGATTCGGTTGGGAGAATTACAATCCACGCACTTCCCCAGCTTAGCACACGGGACATCGATATTGAGTCGCCTTGCGTTGAGGGGGGCAGCTACATTTTTTATTCTCTTGATCCCTTCTTGAACATCATCAACGATCTTATTATGGCCGGCGACAAGGATGACCTTTCCAGGACCAAAAACGGATGAATTAACACGGTTTCCGATCCCATCGATATTGACGAGTTCTCCGTTCAAAGTGAGGGCATTGACGCTGCTCAGAAACAGATCCGAAGTCATTTGGGACTTTCTGATCTCAAGCATGCTCTCTCTTGAAAGCCCAGGCTTCCAATGATTATAGACAGTATAACCTTGTGCCTCCAATTTTTCCAAGATTCCTAACTCCCGCAGCGTCAGAGATCCGCCTATCCCTATTTTCTTCTTTGGCGTGATTTGCTTCAAGACTTCCTGAACCGCCTCTGCTTTCGTCTTGACATAAATCGCCTTAAAATCATGAGCCACGAGTTTTTCAACGGCCTTCTTCGCCTTTTCTTCAATCCACCACTCTTTGATGGGATCCATTTCCTCTCCCTCTCCGCGAGATCGAAAAGAGTATTCGATCACCCCCGCCCGATAACGCTTGTGTTCAGTCCCCTTGTACTCATGAATGGGCGAAATATATGGCCTTCCGATGACGATTCATCTGCTCAGATTTAGCATAATCTCCCACCAGGGTCAATTCTACTAAAATTTTTTGCCGAAAACTTTTAGGGAACAACCCGTCGTACACCCCATTTTTCGCCCCGGACCCCGCTGGTTCATGCCGACGCCCTCAATCACCGCGGTGAACCAATAAACTGAGAGCGGACAAGCGAACTCCTCCTGTTGACAACATTCAATTTTTTGTGTAAATTTTACCGACAGCTGGATCGGTAGTGAGGAAGAGGAACATCTGATTGATCAATAAAAAGACTCCCTACAAAAAACAGATTCAAGCCCTTTCAGAAATCAGTCAAGCCATCTCTTCGGACAGGTATTTAGACGACATCTTAAGACTGATTGTGACCGTAACAGCCAATGTGATGGATTCTAAGATCTGTTCTCTTTGGATACTGGATGAAAAGGAGAAAGTTCTCAGAATCAGGGCGACTCAAACCATGAGTGAGGAATATCTGAAGGAGCGGACTTTAAAATTAGGGGAGGGCGTGGTAGGTTATGTGGCACAGGAGAACAAACCCCTGGCCGTTTTCGATGTTTTGAAGGAGCCTCGTTACAAAGAGAAAGAATTAGCAAGAAAAGAAGGCTTGGTCTCCATGCTCAGTGTTCCCTTGACGTTGAAGGACAAGGTAATCGGGGTGATCAATTGCTATACCTCCTATCAGCACGAATTTAATGAAACGGAAAGAGTGGTCATTACGGCTGTGGCCAATCAAGCGGCCATCTGTATTGAGAATACTGAGCTAATGGTAAAGACCAAGGTGATCCGGGAGGAACTGGAGACTCGAAAATTGGTGGAAAGGGCCAAGGGAGCTTTGATGAAACATCATGGCTTGAGCGAAGATGAGGCTTTTAAGAGGATTCGAAAGACAAGCATGGACAGTCGGAAGACCATGCGAGAGATCGCTGAAGCTATCCTCCTCACAGAGAAAATGGGGGGATGATCCATCCCGAAATACTTGCCAGCTCCCAGTTCATCCTTCCTCGGACAAGAAGATCTCGGAAAAGGCATCAACATAGTAGGTGTCCGGGCCCTTGTGGAGTGGGTCGTTCCTCGGCCAATTCGGACCATGCAACCTTCCCGGCTGTCGACGTGTCGACAGACCACGCTTCACCCTCCATGTTCCACCTTCAAATCCTGGAATCCTCGAATCCTTGAGTCCTTTGAAATTCACCCCGTTAGAAATTCCAGTCCCGCTGATAGCGGGACTCGTCACCGAGGGGAGCGTCAAACCTCGTGGGAATCATTCTGGGGTCTGACCTTGCCGCAGACCAGGGAGCATTTCTAACGGGGTGAATCAATTCGCTTCCCAAATGAACGGTTTTCGTTTATGATAGAGCGGAAGGAAGACCGAAATGTCCGAAGAGAAAAAGCGCCTCGACGCGAAAGAAATCAACGCCTTGTTAGAGATCAGCAAGGCCATCGCCTCGGGCCTCTACCTTGAGGATGTCCTGCGGTTGATTGTGACGGTCACCGCCAATATCATGAACTCAAAGATCTGCTCCCTTTGGATTCTCGATGAGAAGGATCGAAGGTTGAAATTGAAGGCCACTCAGAGTATCAGCGAAGAATATCTGAAGGAACGTAGTCTCGGTCTGGGAGAAGGGGTGGTCGGTCATGTGGCCCTCCAAAATCAGCCCATGGCTATCCCCGACGTCCTCAACGAACCCCTGTTTAAAGAAAAAGAGTTGGCCAAAAAGGAAGGGCTGGTTTCGATGCTCAGTGTCCCTATGTGCATCAAGGACAGGGTGATCGGTGTGATCAATTGTTACACT
The DNA here is from genome assembly GCA_035319625.1 of Thermodesulfobacteriota bacterium. Taxonomy (GTDB): domain Bacteria; phylum Desulfobacterota; class BSN033; order BSN033; family UBA1163; genus UBA1163. The sequence continues at coordinate 10,550 of DATHCH010000069.1, read as the reverse complement.
TCCTTCCCCCATTCCTTCTCGAAGAGTGAGCAGGAGATCCTCACGACGGTTGCCAATCAGGCGGCGATCTGTATTGATAATTCCGGATTGATGGGGACGCTCGATATCGAAGAGATTCTCAGAATGGTTTTAGAAGGGGTGACAAAAAATATCGGGTTTGACCGCGCCCGTCTCTACCTGATCAACGAGAAGAGGAATATTCTTGAATGCAAAATGGCTGTGGGGATCGATGAGGCGAAGATCAAAGGGATTGCGCTGCATTTAGACCCGGAGGACAGTGTCGTGGCCCGGTCGGTTCTTGAGCGAAAACCCTTCATCATCCAAGATGCGGGACAAGATCGAAGAATCAACCCCTTCTTAAGAGAAAAGTTGAATCTTCATTCTCTGTTAGTGGTCCCCCTGTTAGCGAAGGAAAAGGCTTTGGGAGCTATTGCTGCAGACTTTCTCGAACCCAATAAGAGCATTACCAAGGAGACTCTCGAATCGGTGATGGCTTTTGCTCAACAAGCGGGCCTGGCCATCTACAACGCTTTCATGTATCAGGAACTGAAAGCCTTCAGCCAGCAGATGGAAGAAAAGATTCAAAAGACCACCGCAGATCTGAGAAAGACGGAGGCCCAACTGATTCGGTCTGAGAAATTAGCAGCCTTAGGGCAATTGGCCGCAGGCATTGCTCATGAGATTCGCAATCCCCTCACCAGTATCAACATCCTCATTCATTCTTTGACAGAGAATTTCCCCCCGGAAACCGCCCATCATGAGGATCTCCAAGTCATTGAAGAGGAAATCAGCCGGATCAATGAGATCGTCGATCAATTTCTCCGGTTCGCCAGACCAGCACCTCCCCTTTTGAAAAAAACGGATGCCCTCTCCATTTTCGAGGAGACCCTTCAATTGCTTCGACCTCAAATCGAAAAAAATCGTATTATTGTTGAAAAAGAATTCCGGGCTCTTCCCCCCATCTCGATGGACCGTGAACAAATGAAACAGGTTATCCTCAACCTCTTATTAAATGCTATTCAGGCGATGCCCAACGGTGGTCACCTGACATTAAGGGGACGGATTTTGGAGAATGATCGTTGGGTCACACTTTCCATTCAGGACTCCGGGATCGGCATTCCCAGCGAAGACATGAATAAGCTCTTCGACCCATTCTTCTCCACGAAGGAGGGCGGGGTCGGCCTCGGCCTCCCCATAGCCCATCGAATCATCGATCAGCACCATGGAAAGATCGAGGTGGATAGCGCCACCGGCAAAGGGACCCTCTTGACGGTTTGGCTCCCCATTTCATGAGAGGAGGAAGATGGAAACCATTCTGATCGTCGATGATGACAAATCGATCCGCTATTCACTGAAGCGGATGATGGAGGGAAAATACTCCATCGTCACTGCGCAGAACGGGGAGGAGGCATTGGAGCTGTTGAAGCAAACGTCCCCCGATCTGATCATCATGGATATCAAGATGCCGGGCCGGAGCGGGATTGATGTGCTGAAGGAGATGAAATCGATCGATCCCAAATCCCTCGCCATCATCATGACGGCCTACGGGACCACCGAGACGGCCATCGAGGCCATGAAGTATGGAGCTTTCGACTATATCTTAAAACCCTTTCCCATACCGCAGATGAAAGGGCTGGTTGAAAAGGCCCTTTCCCTGCGAAGGATGATGAAACAGGAAGTGGCCTATGCCTCACCGGAGGCGAAAGAGACAGACGAGGGAGAACGGATCATCGGATCCTCCCTCAAGATGCAGGAGATTTACAAAATAGTCGGGCAGATCGCTCCAAGCGATGTCACCGTCCTGCTCAGGGGCGAAAGCGGAACGGGGAAGGAGCTCTTTGCCCGCGCGATCTACCAGCATAGCTCACGCTCCAACTTCCCCTTTCTCCCCGTGAATTGCGCGGCGATCCCTGACACGCTTCTGGAAAGCGAACTCTTCGGCCATGAGAAAGGGGCCTTCACCGGGGCGACTTCTCGGCGTATCGGAAAGCTGGAACAGGGTCAGGGGGGGACGATCTTCTTGGACGAGATCGGGGATATGTCCCTCTCCACTCAGGCCAAACTATTGCGGGTCCTTCAGGAAAAGTGTTTCGAAAGATTGGGGGGAATGGAGACGATCAAGGTCGATATCCGGTTGATCGTCGCAACGAACAAAGACTTGGAGGAGGCCATTGCAAACGGAAAGTTCAGGGAAGACCTCTATTACCGGCTCAATGTCGTCTCCATCACGATCCCTCCCCTGAAAGAGAGGAAAGAGGACATCCCTGAGCTGGTCTCCTACTTCTTAAAAAAGTTTAACCGGGAATTGAAGAAGGGGATTGTCGGAATCACTCCTTCGGCCATGGAAAAAATTGCTTCGTACGGGTGGCCCGGAAATGTGCGTCAATTAGAGAACGTCCTGAAAAGGGCTATGGTGCTGTGCCAGGGCGAATGGATTCTTGAGGATCAACTTCTTTTCGAAAAAGGGTGGGAAAGGCAAGAGGCGGAAGAGGAATTGAGCAAGAAGAATGTTGAGGATCTCCTGGATGCCCTCTTCGAAGAGCTTTCAAATGCGCCGACAGCCTCACAAGAGATGGACATGATCTCCAGCTTGGAAAGAGGATTGATCCTACGAGCCCTTCAAAAAACCAGGGGGAATCAGGTCCAAGCCGCTCTGCTTCTTGGAATCAACCGGAGCACCTTGCGCGGCAAAATGGAGAGGTATCACATCAAGAAAGATGTGCTGATTTCGGAAGAAGAATAAGAATTACGGATTGCGGAATCGGAGCATTACTAAGAATCTCATCATTGAATTGAGATAAGCATTGGAAAATCTCCCCTTGCCCCTCTTTACCAAAGAGGGGTAATTCCTCCCTTAGGCAAAGGGAGGTCAGGAGGGATTTTATAAAATAATGTGGTCTTTATTATGAGACCGTTATTAAGTCAAGAACTTCTTACGCTATGCACTAGGCTCCATGCGCTAAGGCTTCCGGGGGTGAAAGATGCGAACACTGAGAATTGGGCTCTGCCAGATTAACACGACCGTAGGTGACATCGAAGAAAATACGAAGAAGATTCTCGACTACATCGCAAAAGGAAAGAAGATGGGGGCCGATCTTCTGGTTTTCCCTGAGATGGCCGTCACCGGCTATCCTCCCGAAGACCTTTTGCTCATGCCTAAGTTCATTGACGCCAATCTAAAGGCTATCAAGACGATCGCTAAATCCACGTCATCGGTGACCGCCATTGTCGGTTTTGTGAATAAGGAAGGAGATATTTTCAATTCCGCTGCCATTCTCCACGATGGAAAGGTGACTGATGTCTACTCCAAGACTTTCCTTCCTAACTATGGTGTCTTCGATGAGGACCGATATTTTCAACCCGGAAAGGAGAATCTCATATTTACTCTCAGATCGACCCCCATCGGCCCGAGCATCTGTGAAGACGTCTGGTATCCTGGGGATCCGATTCGGACTCAGGCCCTTTACGGAGGGGCAGAACTAATTGTCAACATCTCTGCCTCACCCTACCATGCTGGAAAATTAGCATTCCGAGAGAAGATGATCTCCACCAGGGCTTCAGACAATGCAGCGATCTTCGCGTACTGCAATCTGGTAGGCGGCCAGGATGAATTGGTCTTTGATGGAGGGAGCATGATCTTCGATCAGAAAGGGAACTTGATCACTAGAGGGAAACAATTTGAGGAGGATTTGGTTCTGGCGGATCTCGATATGGAAGCGGTTTTTCGAATGCGACTCCACGACCCCCTGATCAGGCGAGAGAAGTTGGCCAATGAAAAGAAAAGTCTGAAGAAGATCGAACTTTCGGATCATGGCCTGCCGGTTCGCAAAAGACCTCCCATTTCCGAACGGGAGGTCAAACCTCTTGACCGACTCCCCGAGATTTATGCTGCACTGATCCTCGGGACTCGCGACTATGTCCGAAAAAATGGTTTCCAGACAGTTCTCATCGGTCTGAGCGGAGGCATTGATTCTGCGCTGACCGCAGCCATCGCTGTGGATGCATTGGGGAAGAAAGCGGTGGTCGGCGTAACCATGCCTTCTCAATATTCCTCAAAGGCATCGGTAGAGGATTCCGACCGTCTGGCAGAAAACCTCGGTATCCCTCTCCGCAAAATTCCGATTGCAGAGGTATTTCAGTCTTATTTGAAGACCCTCTCTCCGGCTTTCAAAGGGCTCAAGCCAAATGTGACAGAAGAAAACATTCAGGCTCGTATTCGAGGAAATATCCTGATGGCCCTTTCCAATAAATTTGGATGGCTTGTCCTGACGACTGGAAACAAAAGCGAGATGAGTGTGGGGTATTGCACGCTTTATGGAGATATGGCAGGTGGATATGCCGTCTTGAAAGATGTTCCAAAGACATTGGTTTACGAATTGACAAAATTCAGGAATAAAAAGGAAGGGAAGGACATCATTCCCAGGCGCGTATCTACGAAGCCGCCTTCTGCGGAATTGAGACCGAATCAAAAGGATGAGGATTCCTTACCACCCTACCCCGTCCTTGATCCCATCCTTCAAGCCTATGTAGAAGAAGATAAGGGACTTGATGATATTGCAAAAATGGGATTTAAGGAGAATCTGATTAAAGACGTAATAAAAATGGTTGACCGGAACGAATACAAACGAAGACAGAGCCCACCGGGTGTGAAGATCACCCACCGTGCCTTAGGAAAAGACCGGAGACTACCGGTAACTAACAAATACCGAAATTTTTGATTCTCATGAGGTTCTTGATTCGTTTTGATGGGGATTTTGCTGAAACACTATTTTCCAAAGAAGTCCATAGTAGTGGAAGCTTGACAGGAAAATAGCACCACCAATGGTTGTGTAGACAACGGCCAGGTATTGTTTAGGGATGGCCGAAGTGCGGAGAATGATGCCTAAACTGATCATGAAACCAATAATCAGATATCCCCTCCACGTTTGGAATGCAAAAACGCAGGTCCTTTCCGTCAGCAGGCAAAGCCGCTTGACATTTTTCCGAGCAATTTTTGAAAAGCCGAGATAATAGGCAGCAACTGCCATCCCGATGCCAAACAATCCCAGGCTTGCAGCCATGGCTCTGCTGATTACCGCAAGCCAGATATACGCAAGGCGACAGAGCATCACTCCTACCCCGGTCCACATCAATCCTGCCAGTGCGATAAGCCAAGATTTTGTTACCGCAGGATTTAAACTTTTTAACGTCATACATTCCTCTTACTTCAGTAATGGTATTAGTAAATATTATGCAATATTTGTACCCTTAAGAACCACCAATCCAGAAAATTTAGAAAGATGCCAAGTAGTCATTTTTCCATGGGAATGGACGCTCTCAAAATCAAGAGACTTCAATTCTCCCTCAAGAATTTCTAATTTTTCCTCAGATTGGTGTGGCATTTTACTCACCTGTCATTTTTCGCTCAGGAATTCAATGGAAGATAGAAGGATTGGAGACAGTTCAAACCAGCAATTATTTTGTATGCCCGACCGCGCAAAAGCTGGGATGTTCGTTTCACCTACGGATCTTCAATAGGAAGATAACCTGAAAATTGATGATTACTAATTGAAATAAAAAAAGCCAGAACCATTCCTGACTCCGCTTTTGTTCTTTGGCAACTGAATATTGATTTACTTTTTAAACTTTTCTCTTGGCTCTACCAGGCCTACTAAACTACTACCGCCTAAAGGCGGTAGGTTTGAATTCGGCTGTAAGCCGACTAAAGTCCTTCGTCAATCTTGAAATCCTTCTCTGGAGGTTCAACCCCTTGTTGCTCGATGTACTGCATGATCACTTCATCGGTTACATTACCAGAACTGACCACAAAATATCCCCGAGCCCACATGTACCGCCCCCAAAACGCCCGGCTCAAACTCTTATATTCCATCAACATCTTGCGCGATGTCTTCCCTTTGATAGACTGAGCCAACTGGCCGGCAGATATATGGGGCGGAACCGACACAAATATGTGAACGTGATCCTTCGAGATGTGTCCCTTCAGAATCTCCACATCACTCGCCTTACATATTTCCCGGATCAAATCCCGAACTCGCTCGGCAATCTCCCCACGCAAAACCGGCTTGCGGTATCTCGTGACCCACACAAAGTGATACTTCAAATCATAAACGGTATGGCTCGATTTACGGTAGTTCTCCATACCGCAAGCATACTAAAGTCTTCGCCTAAAGGCGAGGGTTTTTCTCCCAATCCCCGAAAGAGACAATAATTGCTCACTATACGGAAGGTCATTTGCCTATGGACAACACCACATAGCCGGCTTTTTCTAAATCTTTCACAATAGACTTATATTTTTCTATTCTAATCCGAATGGCAGCGATTCTTTTCCCCTCCACCATAAAAGAGGGGGTTACCATACTGATAACATTCACATTGCGCTTTTTGAAAACTTCAAACACTCCAAGCATTGTACCGGGTTTATCTTCAAGGGCGATGGTTAACCGGGTGCCTTTCTGCTTAAAACCAAATACATCCACAAGATGGTCTAGGGCGTCCGTTTCTGTAAAGATCCCATATAATTTACGTCCTTCTAAAACAGGTAGACAACCAATCTTGTGGTCATGCATCAATTGGACTGCTTCTTCAATAAGGGTATCTGGAGTAATCGTAATCAATTTCTCCTTTGGCGTCATAAAGGCCGAAACCTTCAGCTTGTCTAAAAGGTAGTTGAGTTCCTGGACGCTGAGCATAGTAGCATCGGAAGGAGCTGCTTCCCGAATATCACGGTCCGTCACGATTCCTACCAGCTTGCCGTTCTTATCCATCACTGGCAGATGTCGAACACCCTTCTCATGGATGAGGTTTCTGGCCTCATAGAAGGATGCATCCGGACCTATCGTCACCGGATTTCTTTGAATTTTCTCCCTCATAAATCCTTTGTATCGAATTTTCATAATTTCCTCCCCCTTTCCAGTTTCAAAGTTTATGTTATGTTTGTTAAAGAACCACCAAGAATTTCTTTTATTTAATATATCATACTTTTGCGACAGCATCCACGCATGGCAATTTATTTGGAAAAAATCTCCTTGGAAACTTCACTCTTATTGCTGACTTGCGGTTGAAATGTTGCATGGGAGAGTAAAAATGGAAAAACGAGATTACAGGAAGAAACTTGCGGATCAGAGTTTATATTCACTCCAAAACCTAATAATCGGGGGCGATCGAGGGCCCGGAAAAAAAAGTTAGGAAATGGGGTTTGAAGCGATGACTGCAAGAATTGCAGGAAATTTCTGAGCAAGCCACTTCAACAGGGAACAAATTACAGGAACCCTTTTGGTTTCTTGGGTTGGGGTTTTTCGGTTGGTAAGGTGCTCTTTTCTTTCTTCTCTTCGGCTTTGGATCCAGACTCTTCCAGAATAAATTTATCGTCGCCTGGATCGGGTTTAAATTCCAGCTCAAGCTTCTTCGCTTCCTTTATATAAGACCCTTCTTTCAAACGAATCTCTCCGTTTGGCACAACGACAATGGCCGATTCTCCATTGAGAGGGCATCTGTGCTCACAATATCCGCAGCCGTTGCATTTCGATGCAATGACAACTGGGCGCCGGTACCCTTCCACAGGACGAAAGACAATCGCATGATAAGGGCAAATTTCAGCACAGATCAGGCAGAGTTTGTTCTGGGCCCATACCAAGCACATCTCTTTCCGTAAAATAGCTGTACCAACCTTGGCGTGGGTCTTCTCTTCCAAGGAGAGAGAACGAATTGCCTGAGTTGGGCAGACCTTCCCACAGACATAGCAGTTCTGCTCGCAAGGAGCCAAACGAGGTTCCATCTTCGGCGTCCACAGACCCGAGAAGCCGGATTCCCAGAGCAAGGGTTGAAGGGTATTCGTCAAACAAGACTTCATGCATTCTCCGCAGCGGATGCAGGTGCGTAAAAACTCGGTTTCGGGAATGGCGCCAGGTGGCCGGATGATTTGATGTTTGCTCCGGAGAAGGCTGAATGGGGACTGCGTGGCCAGAAACCCAACTGTCAGTCCTCCCGCCAATGAAGAGATGAACCCCCTACGAGAAAAATCTACCTTTGAATACTCTCCTCCTAAAGAAAAAGAAGCCGGAAAAGTAACGGCATTCTGCGGGCAGACGTCAGCGCACGTCCGGCATTGGATACATTCCGAGCGATGGGTCTTCCTCGGGTCCTCCGAAATCGCCCCCATGGGGCAGGTCTTTTGACATTTTAAACACTCGTTGCAATCCTCATTGACCCTTCTTTTGAAGACTCCCAGAGGTGAGATCAAGCTGAGCAGGGCTCCCAATGGACAAAGATAGCGGCACCAGAATCGGGGGACGAGACGATTAAGAAAGATGATCCCTCCGAAGATCAGGAGTGTGATGGCCGTCATGTAGTAGACAGACTGAAAATAATGCTGGTGAGATACGGCAACCCATCCGAAAGCTTCAAACAAAGGACGCAGCAAATCCAGGAGGAGATTGATCAGCGTAAGTGCAAGAGGATAAATGAAAAAAGTATAAAAGCGCGTGAGAAGGGACATCGGGTCCATGAGGAAGGCTAAGGAGAGACCGGTCAGCGCAGCAACTACAAAAATGACGAGCAAAAAGTATTTCAATCTTCGAAGGCTGGTTCCAGTCTTCAGGCCCAAACGTTTTTTCTTCCGAAAAAAAAGAAAGTCCAAGAAATCAATCGAGGCACCCATCGGACAAGCATAGGCGCAGAAGAACCTGCCGATGGTGAGCGTCCCCCCGAGCGTAACGAGGGACCACAATGCCCGACCGATGATTTCTCTTGCTGCGAAAACGGCGTTCATTCCCAAAAGGGGATCAAGACGTAAATAGATGTCCGCAGGAAGCCAATTCGGCAGTTTGTAGGTGGCTAATACGAAAAACGTAGAGAAAAGGAGAAGGGAGAGGCCCTGGATGATCGTCCTCATACTTTTTCCCTGAAAACTTTAAGCTGGTCGATATCGATCTTCCCAAGACCCTTTTCGTAAGCGGCGAGCAGATGCTCAACCTGTCGACCCTTGAAGTTCTGACCATACCATGGAACGATGCTCACCCCATAGGAATCGACCGCAACCGGATCAGTGCCGGCAATGATAAGATTCGGTTTCTTAACCTCGCCAGGCCCACCCGGTCCGCCGGAAACCAAAGCCCGCGTGGCATCCAGAATGGTGAGCTCCGGTTTGATAACCGTACCCAGATCCGCTATGGCCTGATTAATATTGTACCGGGAATGGAAACTCTCTCGATCCCAGATCAGGCCCATGAGCCCCTTCATGCCTAAGCTAACCCCTGTTGCAGAATGAGATTTAGCTACCGGAATATTAATCAAGGAATAGCCGTCCAAAATTTCCTTAACGACCTCCACGGTTTCCAAGATCTTCCCTTTAGGGACCTTGACTTCACGGAAAAATTTTCTCTCCTGAAGAGTGAGAACATGGACACCGAAGATGCTTTTACATGCATCACGAATCCCCGTTCTTTCAAGGCAGATTTCTGCTCTGTGCAGCGTGTGATCTAAAACCAAGACTTGCTGGGCCCCTGCTTCAATACAAGCCCGAGCTACTGTGGCAACCACCAGAGGATGAGTGGTAGCGCTGAGATCAGGAGTCCTGGCAAAGGACATGTTGGGTTTGAGGACGACCCGCTGTCCTCTCTTGACGAATTGAGAAATTCCTCCCAATGCGTCCAGTGCTTTTTTGGTGGCAGCAACAGGCTCACCGGAAATGACCGCCAAATCATACTCTTCTTTTGCGAATGAAAAAGAAGGCCTGCCGACGAGACCTAAAGCCATTCCTGCAGCAGCGGTTTTTAGAAACTTACGGCGTGTGATTGTCCGATCGTGTCTATTCACCAGTCACTCCTTTTTGGAAAACTCAAATTCCCCTTTATCCCCCTTTACGAAAGGGGGATTTGAATTCCCCTCCCTTTATTGAAGGGAGGTCGGGAGGGATTTCTTATCCAATAAACTGTGCCGGGACCTCCCTCAGCCGAACCACGTCCCGGATCTTCCTTGAAACGTTAAACCCAATCGAACATCTCACCTGGCACTGAGAACAATCCTCGCAGATCCTGTCGGGAAGATTCAAGGACAATATGAGATCTTGAGCATGGGTGAGATTACGATAACCATGAGCATACATATAGGCACGCATCAGATCTGGAATAGGCAGGTGATCTGGGCATTGTCCCAAACATGTCCTACAACCCTGGCAGTACAGCCCGGGGAACGAGGCCTCTTCTCGTAGGTCGTTCTTCTCAGAGTCCGTGAGCGCGGGCTCTTCCATGACAGCGAGGTCAATATTCATCTCTTCAAAGGTCGTGAATCCAGGGACGATGGTTCCCACGTTCGGGTCTTGGAGAACCCACTTCAAGGCTGCGGCGGTGTTCTTCACAGAGGGAGTTTGCCTGGACCCACCTCGGATGGCCTTCATCCCAACAATTGCAATCCCAGCCTGCGCCGCTCCGGCAATAGCGTTCCTCACCTCAGCGTAATGCTTCTGTTGAAAATTATAGGATGTCAAAATCACATCGTAGAGTTTCGAATCCACGGCGGCACGAATGACTTCCGGCTCATTCATGTGGGTAGTA
>DATHCH010000068.1:0-11708 GCA_035319625.1 Thermodesulfobacteriota bacterium | reverse complement strand
TCGGCATCTTAATCATTTTGTTCGTGGTTGGGGGATGCACGACATTGGCAAAGTCCACGGATGCTCCCAGAATGACCAAGGAAGATCTCAAGGCGATGTTTGGCGACCCCGATTTGGTCATTATCGATGTCCGCTACGGTGCGGACTGGACAGGTAGTGAATTGAAAATTAAGGGGGCTGTTCGCGAAGATCCCGGAGCCGTTGACTCCTGGGCCAATAAGTATCCGAAGGATAAGACCCTCGTTTTCTACTGTGCCTGACCCAGTGAAGGCACCAGTGCCCGTGTGGCACAAAAGCTGATGGAGATGGGATATACGAAGGTCTATGCTCTCAAAGGCGGCTGGAAGGAATGGGATAAGGCCGGTTACCCAACAGAGAAGAAGTGACAGTCGAAAGGGAGAAGACGTTCGCAGACCAGGACAAGGACGAATTTAGGGCTGGACACCAGCCCTGCGGCCGAAATTTAAGTAGTGAAGAGAATGGAGAGGAGATCAAATGAAAAGAATCTTGCTAATCCCGATATTTTTTCTGTTTTCCCTAAGTTTATTCGCGTCCGAATCCTTTTCACAAGAAGTCCGATCCAGAAAATTCTCGCCCGAGGAGGTCAAGAAGATGTCCGAGCAACGAGCGATCATTTACACCAGTCTGGGAGACATTACCTTAAGGTTTTTTCCCGAAGTTGCGCCTAACCACGTAAATAATTTTATCGAACTTGCCCAAAAGGGCTTTTACAATGGGACAACTTTCCACAGGGTGATACCCAAGTTCGTCATTCAAGGAGGGGATCCCAACTCAAAAAACCCGGACCGTTCAAAACATGGCATGGGAGGCCCAGGCTATCAACTCAAAGCCGAGTTCAATAAGAAACTCCATCGCCGAGGCACGCTTTCCATGGCCAGGTCTGGCCATCCGGATAGCGCCGGCTCGCAGTTTTTCATCTGCGTTGCGGATGTTGCTTCTCTCGACGGGCAATATACGGTGTTTGGCGAAGTAGTGAAAGGGATGGAAGTGGTGGATAAAATCGTATCCCTGCCCAGAGACGGCAACGACAATCCAAGGGATCGAATCGAAATGACAGTCGATATCGTCACAGAATAGACCACCCCCAATCCTCATTCCTGCGGAAGCAGGAATCCAGTGATTCTCCCCTGGTTTCCCACTGGAGCTTACCCCGTACTGGATGCGGGGTGGGAACGGCCCTAAGCAAACAGTAAAAGAGGTAGCGGCAAAACATTTCGGAAATTGCGCATGGACTCATTAATATGAGAAACAAACCCTATAGAATCCATCACAAACGACCGTCTCAAAAAACGGGTGACTATCAATCCATTGAAGAAAGCCTTAAAAAATTGAAAAAAGCTGAGCCTCTGTGGAGTGATTATCGGGAACGCTCTCTCAAGATCCATGGCCTTATCTGCGCCAAATGCGGAAGAGAGTTCGACGAAAAGACGAGGCATCTCCTGACTGTCCACCACAAAGACGGCAATCACCTAAACAACCCTCCCGACGGATCCAACTGGGAAAACCTCTGCCTTTATTGCCACGACGACGAACACACCCGCGAACTCCTCGGAAAGTATTTAAGTGAAGGGAAGGAGTGAACGGCGAGGGATTTCAGCTTTTGATATTGAACAGCCACACATGAGGCACTTTCAGAAAGGAGTCCTCATATTTCGACGCGGTTAATGAGAGTGATTCCCGTATGATAACAGCAGCAGACGCTATCAAAATTATTATCGAAGACCCTCTGTTTTCCGTCTTGGAAGAGGATTCGAACAAAACACGTCCCACCGGGTAAATCAGAGGACCGTGTTTCGAGCACGATCCCACCTCCCCACGACTTAAACTTCTTATGAAACACCTTATCCCCAACTCGAAGGTATGTATGCTTGTCACTCTTCGGCTTCTCTCTGGAAGACGTCTCCGTTCTTTTCTGAGGAAGGTATCTCATCGGTGATAGACCCTCGCTTTTCTTTCCCATCTCCGGTGCACCCAGAACCATTGATCAGGATACTGGCGGATCATCGACTCAAGAACATGGTTAAAGAGTTGAGTATTCGCTTCCACATCTCTCTTGATATCACCGGTTCGGATCAATTCGAGCGGCTCCTTGATGATGAGACGATGCCCTTGAAACCCATCCCGAACCATGAAAACCGGCAAAACAGGAGCGCCGGTCTTCATCGCCAGGAAAGCCAACCCAGGGGTAGTCGGTGCCTTTCTTCCAAAAAAGTCAGCCCATATGCCTTCGCTTCGTTTGGCTCTCTGATCGATTAAGATCCCAACTACTCGATTTTGAGAAAGCGCCCTCATCACTTTTCTGCTCGCGTTCAAAGTGGAAATCACTTCGAGGCCTGACGCGCCTCTGATTTTGGCAATCCACTGATCCAACCGTTGCTTTCTTTTCATCGGTTTGGCAAGCACCATGATCGGCTGTCCGATCACCTTTGACATCACCCCCATCATCTCCCAATTCCCCAAATGGGAGAGAAGGAGGAAAATCCCTTTTCCATTCTGAAAGAGCTTGAGTGCCTCCTCCAACCCCTCTATTTTAACCCTTTCCTTGAAGGTTTTCACATTCATCCTCGGAATTCGAAAGAACTCCATGGCCATCATCCCAAGGTTTCGGAAAGTCCTATGCGCGATGTCCTGGATCTCAGTCGCTGATTTCTCCTGACCAAAGGCCGTCTGGAGATTTTGAATGGCCACATTTCGATGTTCGAAATCCAGGTGATACCACACATTCCCCAATTGCCTCCCCAACCAGAGGGCGAAACCTTCCGGAAGAAGATTCACAAAAAAGCTGAATGCTCTAAGGAGCAAGTAGGTAAGAAAAGAGGTCATATCTAAATCTCAGGCAGACATATTCAAAAATCTCCCCCTCACCCCCTCCCTCTCCCTGGGGCGAGAGGAGAAGGGTGGGGGGTTGCATTTCCTGCCTGCGCGAAGCCGTTTCGGCGAAGGCAGGCGAAATCCGAATTGTCTCATCCCTCTTCTCCTTGGTAGGGAAGTGCTTCATCGATCAACATCACGGGGATATCATCTTTAATGGGATACAGCAGGCGACAGGCTTTGCAGATCAAGCCATCCCCTTTGCGATTCAAGAAAATATCTCCCTTACATTTCGGACAAGCCAAAATCTCCAAGAGTTCTTTACTGATGGGCATCTTCACTCTCCTTCCTTTTCTATCTATTTCGTATATTAGATTCATCTCCTGTGGAGGATCAAAACTATTAATCCCCCCTCGCCCCCCTTTGCTAAGGGGGGGGTGGGGGGATTTTGCTCTTACTCGACTCTTGCTGAACAATCCACTGAGCGGCCTCAAAGAGATCCTCCGCCACGTAATCCGGTTTGACCTTCCACTGATTCCTGAAATATTTCCATTCTCCCTTCCCATATCCGGTCAGGACCAAGATCGCCTTGGCTCCGACTTCACGGGCAAATTCGATGTCCATGCCCCGGTCGCCAACCATGTAACTCGCCGAAGTATCAAGATCCAACTCCTTCACTGCGTCTTCGATCAATCCGGTTGCCGGCTTTCGACATCGGCACTTTTGCCGATAAGGAGGGGCCCCGACATCTGGATGATGGGGACAGTAATAGATTCCATCGAGATAAGCTCCCTCTTTCTTCAAAAGGTCCTGCATCCTCTGGTGAATTTCACGAATCAGCGATTCTGGGAAATAACCTCTCGCCACACCCGACTGATTGGTAATCACCACCGCTTTCCATTCATGTTGGTTCAACAATCGAATCGCCTGCCCCACACCGGGAAGAAGATGAAACCGCTCGATGTGGTTCACATATCCCACCTCTTCATTGATGGTCCCGTCCCTATCAAGAAATACTGCCCTGTGTGTCATAGTTCACTCGATTGCGGAATACGGATTGCGTCACCGTGTCATCCTCCGTGGTATCGTTCCAATTGAAAACGATCGGGTGGAGTGAAACGCAAGAAAGATCGGTGCACCATCCAATCCCCTGCATTATAATAGAGACATCTCCTTCCATCGATCCACTCTTCCACCTCCTCCGGGAAATGAGAATGGCCGAGGATGACGATCTCAAACCCTTCCAAAAACTTCTGATGGGCAAACACCTTGAAAGCCGGAGGGGAAGCGGGTTGGACATCGTTGTGATACTTTTCATAGCTCATGTCGCTCAGCTTTCGGGCAACCCATCGCGAAATCCGAGGGCCTGCAACCTGGATGAGACGATAAGTCACCGGGTTTTTAAGGATTCTCCGGAAAGTCCGATAAGCCCACTGTTTTGGATTCGATAAATCTCCATGGGCGATGAAAACTCTCTTGCCTCCCAACCTTTCCTCACATCCATCGGGATAGACCTCAACCTCCATCCCAAATTGCTCTGAAAAAAAAGAGCGGAGAAAAAAATCGTGATTCCCCTCAAAATACTTAATTTGGATTCCTTCGCGACACAGACTTTGAAGCTTGTTGAATACGGGAAGGTAGTCCGTAAAGGCAGAGGACTGTTCCGTTATAAAAAATTTTTTGAAACCGAAGAAGAATTCGAAAAAGTCGCCGAGGATCACCAGACGACCGATCTGGTTTTTCTCTGAATCTAAGAATCCCAGAAATGCCTCCATGGACTCAGGGTCTCGTCCTGTAAAATGGGCATCGGAAACAAAGATCCAGTCCTTCTCAGAACGACCCGATACCAACCTTCACCTTCCAACGCCACAGTAATTAAAGCCCAATCGCCTCATCTGATCCGGATCATAGACATTTCTCAGATCGATGAAGACCGGGGCTTTCAGCAACTCTTTGATGTGCGTAAGATCCAAACGCCGAAATTGATTCCACTCCGTTGCCAGGACCAATGCATCCACCCCCTTGGCCACATCATAAGCATCTTTCCCGAACTCTATCCCGGGGAGAACGGCCTTGGCTTCCTCCATGGCTGCCGGATCAAACGCTTTTACCTTGGCCCCCATGTCCAAAAGTCCCTGAATGATCACAATCGAAGAGGATTCCCGGATGTCGTCTGTGTTGGGCTTGAAGGAAAGGCCCAGAATCCCGATGGTCTTTCCTTTAAGATCCCCCACCTTCTCGATGATCTTGCCGATCATCCTCTTTTTTTGCTCTTCATTGGCTTTGATGACTGCGTCGAGAATTTTGAACGAATACCCGCTCTCCTGGGCCATTTTCCAAAGGGCTCGAGTGTCCTTTGGGAAGCAGGAACCCCCGTAGCCTGGACCTGGATGCAGAAATTTCTTCCCGATCCTCCCATCCAGCCCCATGGCCCTTGCCACATGATGGACATCAGCGCCCACGGCCTCACAGAGGTTGGCAATCTCATTGATAAAGCTTATCTTAGTGGCCAAGAAGGAATTGGACGCGTATTTGATCATCTCGGCCGTTTCTAAGGAGGTGATCACAAAAGGAGTCTCGATGATATAAAGTGCGCTGTAAATATCTTTCATGATGGCAATGGCCTGTTCGCTTTCCGCACCGATGGTCACCCGATCCGGCCGCATGAAATCTTCAATCGCCGATCCCTCCCTCTGAAACTCAGGGTTGGAGACGATATCGAAACGAGTGGGACGGACTTGATGGTCCTTGATCAGTTGTTTCAGCCGGCGACACGTCCCCACCGGAACCGTGGATTTCACCACAACCACCTTGTAGCCATCCATGTTTCGGGCGATTTCTTGCGCGACCTCTTCGATAAATTTAAGGTCGGCAGAACCATCGGCATCGGAAGGGGTCCCTACAGCAATGAAGATCACCAAGCTCGACTTCACGCCCTCCTCGATGCTCGTTGAAAAGGAAAGCCTCCCTTCCCTCATGTTCTTCGCCACGAGGTCTTCAAGCCCGGGTTCATGAATGGTCACCTTCCCCTGCCGGAGAAGTTCGATCTTCTGGCGATCGTTGTCCACACAGACCAGACTCATTCCAAACTCTGCTAAACACGCTCCCGTCACTAACCCCACGTAACCCGTGCCGATAATACAGATGTTCATTGCCAACCCCCTTGGAGTCCTATATGGTTAATCTGAGAATTTTCTTCTAACATTTTTCTCACTCAACCTTGCCCTCTCCCGGCTGGAGAGGGAGGGGGTGAGGGGAAATTTTGGATTTTTTGTGAATTAAGTGTTCTTAGGTAGTCCATCAGCGCCTCCGACCACGGTCGCATGGTCAATCCCGTCTCTCCCTTCAACTTCTGACAACCCAGCACAGAATAAGAAGGTCGAACTGCCGGACGACCGAGCTCCCTCGAAGAAACGGGGATTACCTTCACTCGATTTATCCCCGAAAGTTTCAAAATGGTCTGGCCGAAGGTACGCCAGGTGCAGAGACCGCTGTTCGCCACGTGAAAGATCCCGCGGGCATCAAACTGAATCAGCTCGGAAATGGCTTTCGCCAAATCAGCGGTGTACGTCGGCGACCCGGTTTGGTCATCGACAATAGAAAGCGCGCTTTTCTCCCTTGCCTGTTGGAGAATTGAGGACACAAAGTTTTTGCCAAATGGTCCATAAAGCCACTGGGTTCGAATGATCAGGAAATCTTTGACCAAGGTCTGGACGTACTGCTCTCCCTTTAATTTGGATTGACCATACACATTCAGAGGATGGGGAGAATCGTTCTCTAAATAGGGTTCTCTTTTGTCTCCATCGAAGACGTAGTCTGTGCTCAGGTAGACCATCTTCGCCAGGCTCCTCGAGGCCGCAAGGGCCACAGACCTCGTCCCCTCTGCATTCACAGCAAATGCCTTCTCCTTGTTCAATTCACACCCGTCCACATCGGTATAGGCGGCGATATGGACCACGATATCTGGCCGGACTTTTTCAATCTTAGTGACCGCCTCCTCTCCCTTTTGAATATCGATTTCTTCGATATCCCATCCGACGACTTCGTCGCCCGGGATAGAGGAATGCAGAACCTCCATCAGATCTCTTCCCAACATCCCTTTCGCCCCAACCACCAAGATCCGTCTCATCTTTGGAGCAAATCTCCAGTCCCCTTCCCTTTTCTGTATAGAAATATTCGGTCAACCCCGGCCATCCTACTAATCCCTTGCCCTGCACCTTGTATGGTGCAAGGCAAGCACCAAATCCCAAAAAACAAATAAATTTTACATGCCGGGTTGGTCACCTCCGAACCATGAAAATTACCAAGGACTATCCTCCCCCTTGATGGGGGAGGATCAAGGTGCGGGTGGATGTTCCGTGGTCCCCCTCCCCTACCAGGGGAGAGGGTGATAGTTGTCATTCGGTTATTGGAGCCTATTTGGTATTTGGCATTTGGAATTTGTCATTTCGCGATTCAGCGGTCTCTGTACATCCTATTGTAATAGTCCAAATATTCCCCTGTCCTTATTTTTTTCCACCACTCCGGATGGGCCTGGTACCATGCCACCGTTAAGCCGATTCCTTCTTCAAAGGAGACTGTGGGTTTCCAACCCAGCTCTCGCTCGATTTTAGAGAAGTCAATCGCATAACGACGATCGTGGCCTGGCCGATCGGCGACAAAACGAATCAGGGAGTAAGGCTTTCCCAACAGATCCAAAATCGTCTTGGCTACAGTTAAATTTGGCTTTTCGCTTCGACCCCCTATATTGTAGATTTCTCCCTCCTCGCCTCGGTGCAACACCGCATCCAATGCTCGACAGTGATCTTCAACAAAGATCCAATCCCGCACATTCATCCCATCGCCATAAATGGGTAGCTCTTTATCTTCGAGGGCATTCGAGATCATCAATGGAATCAGTTTCTCGGGGAATTGGTAAGGCCCATAATTATTTGAACATCGGGTGATCGTGGCAGGAAGTCCATAAGTATAATGATAAGCCCTGACCAACATATCCGCCGCTGTCTTGCTCGCCGAATAGGGGCTATTGGGCGCCAGGGGAGTTGACTCGGTGAACGCTCCGGTTTTGCCGAGGGAGCCATAGACCTCGTCCGTGGAGATATGCAGGAACCGGATTCGCCGTTTGGGAAAAACCTTCCGGACCGCTTCGAGAAGGACGAAGGTCCCGAAGACATTCGTCTTCATAAAGGCACTGGGATCTTCGATCGACCGGTCCACATGGGATTCAGCTGCGAAGTTAACGATAGCCTCTACCCCTTTGCCGATCAGTTCTTCTATTCGAGGGGCATCCGTAATGTCTCCTCGAATGAAATGGTAACGGGGAGAACGCGAGAGATCGGAGAGGTTTTCTAAATTTCCCGCGTAGGTCAATTTATCGATATTGATCAGGGAATAATCCGGGTAGGCTTTCAAAAAATAACGGATGAAATTACTTCCGATGAACCCACAACCCCCGGTCACCAATATTTTCATTTCCTCTAACCCTTTCTCATTCTCGACTCAATCGGAGCACCAATAGGGCAACAAGAATCTTGAACCCTAAACTCGAAATCCTAAACCCTCAACTCTAAACAAACCCAAATGTCCAAAACATTAAGTCCTTCTAATTTTTAAATTTTGCATTTGTTGAGAGTTTAGAATTTAGTGTTTAGAGTTTGAGGTTCTTTTCAGCCATCTTTCCTCCCCCAATCATAAGGAATGTCCTTCCCATGAGGTGGAAGACGGTACTCATCCGGCGCGCTGTGAATGTAGACCTCCGTCGGGACGTTGAGTATGACGGCTTCCTCCTCGCTGATGCATTTCCAGCCGTGATAGATCCCATTGGGCACTTGAACCAACAACGGGTTGTGGACTCCGATGAAGAATTCATCGACCTCCCCTTTGGTTGAAGAACCTTCTCGCGGATCATAAAGGACCAGCTTGATCATGCCCTGGATGGCGCAGATGTGATCGGTTTGGATTTTATGGTAGTGCCAGGCCTTCACCACCTGAGGGTAGGTGGTGGTGATATACACTTGACCGAACTTCAGGAACAGGTCGTCATCCGCTCTGAGAATCTCCATGACCCTTCCCCTCTCATCCGGAATCATCCTTAATGCTTTGGTCCTCACTCCGTGTATCATCATATCCCCCTATGGCTTGCCATTTTAGCTAATTCGCCTAATTTTTATACCCCACCCTCCCCCTTCCCTTCAAGGAGGGAGGGTGGGGGAGAGGGTTACGTTTTGGAATTTGGACATTTGACATTAGTTTGAAATTTGTCATTTCAAATTTGAAATTGGCTGATCAAAGGTTGTTGGCTCCAGTTTCGGCGACCAATTGGTTGGCACGAAGCAAGGACTCAAACGTCCCCGCGTCGGTCCACCACCCCTCTAAAATATCCCATGTCATAAGCCTTTTTTCAATATACCGATTATTGACATCGGTGATCTCCAATTCCCCCCGGTCAGAGGGTTTAAGGGTCTTGATGATATTAAAAACCTCCTGGTCAAAAAGATAGATTCCGATCACGGCATATTGGGATTTGGGTTTCTTTGGTTTCTCTTCAATTCGGGCAATCCGATCTCCCTTCAGCTCGGCAACTCCAAAGCGCTGTGGATCAGGGACCTCCTTCAACAATATCTTCGCGCCTTCCTTTTGCCTTCGAAAATTTTCCACCGCCCTCCGAATGTTCTTCTCAATAATATTGTCTCCCAATACCACACAGATCTTTTCTCGTGAGGCAAAGAACTCTGCCAACCGAAGGGCTTCCGCAATACCCCCCTCTCCCTCTTGATACGTGTAGTTCATATGTTTGAGCCCGAACTCTTTTCCATTCCCTAACAGTTTCAAAAAATCTCCGGCATTGCTTCCACCCGTGACGATCAAGATGTCATCGATCCCCGCGTTAATCAGCGTCTGAATCGGGTAATAAATCATCGGCTTATCGTAGACGGGAAGGAGGTGCTTGTTGGTCACCTTTGTCAAGGGATAAAGCCGAGTTCCTAAACCTCCCGCCAAAATAACGCCTTTCATTCTATTCCTCCTGAACCATTGATTATAATTTCATATGATAAGGCTCTCGCCCAGTGGACCCGATATTCAGAAGTTTAAAATAGAATTCGAACTTCGTTTCCTTCTTGATCGATACATTACGGTTTATATCTTGAAGGATAAACCCCGCCGACCAGCACTCGGTTTGATATTCTGCGCCGATGATCCACTGAACCCACGTGCCCGACAGGAGGTTATAGTAATAGGAACCGAAAAGGTATAGAGGGGGAATTGTCTTCACCCTCGCATCGAGACTGATCCCCTTAAACGAACCTGACGTACTTGTGCTGCTCGAATACCCCACGGAGACCGCATCGTTTCTTCGATCTTTGGCACCCATCGCAAGACTGAATACATCGAAGCTCCCTCGATAGGGATTGAGCTCTGTATCCAAATAAGTGTAAAGGGAGGGACTAAAATTCAACCAGAGTTGTCCTTCGATATCTGAAAAGGACCGCTTCTTTCCATCCGTATTGATAAAGAGAGGGTTATACCACGAAGGATCCCCAAGGCTATAACTTTGAGAAATTTCTAACTTTTCATACTCAACGGCTCCAGAACTTGCTCCTTCTTTCTCGGGTTTTCCCATCAGGCTTTGGGTGAACCTGTAAGTGATCTGATTGGTATAGGGAATTCGGTCTACCGCATCGTAGATGGGGAGGTCAGCCTGATTCACCGGAGGACTATATTGATAACTGATGGTCGGCTCGATGATGTTCATCCATTTTGACACCTTAAGGAGGTCGGAAATCATCGAAAAGGTTTCGGCATCATAGACCCGGTAAAAGTCCGCAGACGTCTGGGCATTCGCCTCTAAGGTTTCCCTCGATTTCCACCCCTCGAACGTGCCCGTATGGTCATTATAGTTTCGGTAGAAGGTCTCTCTCAGTCCGACATCCGACTCAAACTTCAGTACATCGAGGAGCCGCACGGGATAAGAGATTGTGGGAAAGAGATCTCCCCGGTTTGATTCGAAACCCCTCTCTCGCCAGAAGTCGGTGTACGACGAGGTAATATTGTAGAAGAAAGGAGTGTTGAAAAGGGATTGGGGATGGGCATAAAAACTGATCTGTGGAAGTGTCTGAATCGTTTTCTGATTGTTTGTTTGGGTAAAATCATCAAAAACCTCGTTGTCTACCAAGATGCTAAACTGATCCCAGTTCTTTCCTCCGAAGACAACCGATCTCAACAGACTTAAACTCACTGCATCCATCTCCGCCATCTTCGCCGTCTCCGGGAGGTCTTCACTTCTGAAATCTTGAAAATATTGATGGTCGCTTACACGATTGATATCTGCTTTGAGATAAAAATCATAGGGAAGCTTCTGCTCGTGCTGAATGAAGTAGGCATACCGATCCTCATGAGCCTTCTGGTCATCGATGAAGTAGAAATTTGCTTGTCCCTTTGTGTCTTGAGTGAAGGCGTAATTGTACTGCAAGGCTTCTTTAAATCCCCTGTCCCCCAAGTAATCTAAATAGAGCGTGGTGTCCATATTCTTTGCAAAGGCCCAGTAAAAACCGTTCTTGAATTTAAGACCATACGTGCTGGAATACCCTACCTCGGGCATAAGAAATCCGGATTGTCTTTCCTGTCTTACAGGAAAGGCACCCCAGGGGAAATAGAGAACAGGAATATCCTCAAAGTAGAAGACCGGTCCTTTGGCAGTCCCCCATCCTCCCAAAGCCATTTCTTTCACTTCGATCTCCTTCACGGTAAACTTCCAGGGTGGCCGTTGCGCATCGCAAGTCGTCAACGAACCATCGAATATCCGATAGTGATTTTCTCCTAACTTCTCTGCCTCCCGGCCGGTGACATGAAAATTCTGATCCTTCAAATAGAGCCTG
>DATHCH010000067.1:0-15179 GCA_035319625.1 Thermodesulfobacteriota bacterium | reverse complement strand
GCCAAGCAAGGGGAAAGGCAAGGAGGTTTCAATATCTTTCATTTGTTCTAAGACGTCCCTTTCTCCTTTTCCCCAGACGGCTCGTTGTTCGGTCCAGCCGGTGGCGATATCGACGCAGTCGATGGTATAGGCGAACATGCCACAGAGGGATTCTCCGCAATGGGCGACGGTATCGGCTTCGAGGAAGCCGGGGTGGGATTGGTTCCATTGGTTGGTTTGGATAGGGATGTGTTTTCGAAGAAGGGTTCCTGGCTTAGTGGTGGTACGGCCTCTTTTTTGATACTGGACACGGACGGGACGGAGGAGTCTATCGAGGGTTGCTGCCGAGATGCGGTGTAAGGCTCTGAGGGTTTGAGGAGGGAGAGGGCCAAAGGACTCAACGTAGCCAGGGACCCAGAGAGGCAGGAGAGCTTTGAGGCGTTTGGAACAGGGGAGATTGGCGGTTCGCCAGATCTGGCTGAGAGGTTTAAGGAGAAGGTCGGGGCGGTACAGAGGAGCTCTTCCTCGCCTCTTGGGTTGAGGTTGAGTAAAGCGTTTAAATCTTCGGAGCACTCGGATCGCATGTTTTCGGTGAAACCCACAGGTGGCACAGAACTCGTTGAGGATGAGGGTTTTCTCTTTAAGGGAAGCTTTCTTATAACGGAGAAAAATCGTCTCGATGTATTCCTTTTTTGATCGCGGACTCATAATCTGATCTCCTTTCCGGCGTCGATATCCGGTAACATCTATTATGAGTCAACGATCCCTTTTTATTCAGACACCCGGTAACATTTAATTTGAGGTAATTCGTTACTTTGTCGCCATTGTATTTCATTCAATTTTTAAGTTATTATACTAATTTAGTGTAAGTAAAATTTAGCAATGTGGGAGCGCTTGAAGGAAGATATTCGAACCATTAAAGAGAGAGATCCTGCGGCGAAAAACGTCGTGGAGATTTTCCTCTGCTATCCGGGTCTCCATGCGATCTGGCTCCACCGCATTGCCCATTTCCTCTATCAAAAGAGATGGTTTACAACTGCCCGTTTGGTTTCCCATTTCAGCCGTTGGTTCACAGGGATTGAGATCCACCCTGGTGCGAAAATCGGCAGGCGACTCTTCATCGACCATGGAATGGGTGTGGTGATCGGAGAGACCACTGAGATCGGAGACGATTGCCTGATTTATAAAGGCGTTGTACTGGGTGGCACGACTCTTGAAAAGAAGAAACGCCATCCCACCCTGGGAAACCGTGTGATCATTGGCTCAAATGCCACTGTTTTGGGAGCGATCACCATTGGCGACGGAGCAAGAATCGGTTCAGGCTCTGTGGTGGTTAAACCCGTTCCAGCCGGTGCCACAGTCGTTGGTGTCCCCGGCCGCATTGTAGAATCCCTGACTCCAGAAAAGGAAGAACTCGATTTCGAACATGGAAATCTCCCGGACCCATTGTCAGATCTCATGAAGATGCTTCTCCAGCTACACTCTAAATTAGAAGAGAGAGTCAAGCGACTGGAGAACCAAGAGAAAAAAGATTAATAATACAAGGTTAAGGTTGAAGTTAAGATTTGAAGTAAACCCCAATTAAATTTTGCAGGTGCGAACCATGGCAAAATATTCAAAATTTTTACTGGAACATTTCCAGAATCCAAGAAATGTGGGTGAGATCTCTGATCCGGATGGTGTCGGCACGGTCGGGAACGCCTCTTGCGGGGACATCATGCAGATGTTCATCAAGGTCAACGGCGATAAGATTATCGAGGCAACGTTCAAGACCTTTGGCTGCGGCGCTGCCATTGCCACGAGTTCTATTCTGACAGAGCGGATCAAAGGGGCTACGCTCGATGAGGCCCTGAAGATATCGGAGGAAACCTCCAAGGAAGTCCTTTCCCAATTGCCCAAAGAAAAAGTTCCGTGCTTTACTCTGGCCACCGATGCTTTGAAATTAGCCATCGAGGAGTGCCGTTGCAAACAGGCTGGGGTTCATGAAAAGGGCGGTTTTAATTTGGAAGAAATGCAGAAAGATTAAAAAGGGCAATCTTATGACGAAAGAGGAAAAGGTCGTCTTCCTCAAGAACCCAAATAGTGTTCTGGAACAAGTCATCAAAAACTTCATCAACGAAGCTCAACCGAATCGAAGAACCCAACTGGACCATGGAATTTATTGGGAAGAACCTTTGGTGGGCTTTGCATCGGGCATTGACCCACTTTTTCTTGAATATAAAACACTGATCGGCCCCTTCCATCGCACTCCAAGAGAGATCGTCTCGGTAGCTCTGAGGGAGAGGGGAAGAGGCCTTCTCTTCACCGAAATTGAACAGATTAGCGTCATCTCGTGGGTCCTCCCTGCACCTGAAGATACTCGAAAGAGCAATCGTCAGGAGAAACAATTCCCGTCTAAACTCTGGGCTTACACCAGAGATTTTGGCGAGGCCTGTAATGGTGCCCTGAAGAAACATGTCGTTACCTTCTTGGAGGATTTAGGACATCTTGCCGTGGCACCCACGCTCTCCTCAACGTTTCAGTATATTAGGGATGAGAAGGCAGGCTGGGCCTCTCCCTGGTCTGAGCGCCATATTGCCTATGCCTGTGGTCTTGGAACCTTCAGCCTCAATGACGGTCTCATCACTCCAAAGGGGATGGCCGTTCGATTCGGGAGTGTGGTTACTTTATTGAAGCTGACACCGAATGAGAAGAAATATCGCCACCACCGGGAAAACTGTCTCCAGTTTCGGAATGAGAAATGCGGAAAGTGCATACCGAGATGTCCGGCCGGCGCGATTACGGAAAAAGGCCATAACAAGGACAAATGCTATAAGTATATCCGCTCTGAGTCTCTGCAAGCAAAGCGGTTAGAATACGGGCTCCAAAACCCTCCTCCTTCCTGTGGCCTCTGTCAAACTGACGTTCCATGTGAATTTGAAATCCCAAGGCCGGATCTGATCGCTTAAGACCCGATTGAAATCGTAAGGTTTGAGGTTGAGCACCAAATTTTTCTGGAGATCGCACTTGAGAATGTGCCTAATAGGGAAGTGATGCGAAGACTGATCGTTTTTCTTTTCTGCACTGTTCTCTTCTGCTGGCCTGTCTATGGGATAGCCCAAGGGCATCCTTCTTCTATCCAGATCTATTTCTTCTATACCGAGGATTGCCAGTCCTGTCAGGTTATTCTCCAGAGTTATCTTCCCACGCTGAAGACGATGGTACCGACGCTCGAAATCAAGACGTTCGATGTGAGCAAACCGGCCTATTATGAAGCCCTCACCAAACTGGAGAAAAAGTTTGGCCATGTAGGAGGTAACCTCCCTATCGTCTTCATCGGGGATCAAATGCTCTCCGGAGAGATGGAGGTTATGGACAAACTAAATCCCCTTCTCCTGGAAGTTCAGGCAAAAGGGGGTGCCTCCCCTGCTCCTATTGAACTGAGTGACTCGTGGACCGTGACTCGTGATTCGGGAAAAATGCCAATCACCAAACACGATTCACGAACCACGGGGTCAGTGGATCTTGACTATTTTTATCAGAAGGGATGTCCAAAATGTGACCGAGCAAACGCCCTTCTCAAATATATGGCCAAGAAGTATCCCCAATTGAATATCAAAGAGATTGACCTCAATACACCGGACGGGAAGCGGTTAAACGAAACCCTTTCCAACCGACTCAATCTCCCCATGGAGAAACGTTTGATCGCACCGAGTATTTTTATTGGAAACGATTATCTTCTTTCGGGTGAGATCACGGAATCCAAGGTGGAGGCATTGATCCAGAGATACGAACGGGTAAGTGTTGGCGTCGCCGTCGGTAAGAGTAAGATATCTGAGTCGGCACCATCCCTATCCTTGTCACCGGAGGAGTCCAAGAAAGCCGAAGAATCAATTGTAGAACGCTTTAAGTCCTTTGGAGTCCTGGCCATCCTCTTGGCAGGCTCGATTGAGGGGATGAATCCGTGTGCCTTAGCCACTCTGGTTTTTTTCATTTCCTATCTTACCATGGTTGGCAGAAAACGAAAGGAGATCTTCTACGTAGGGCTGGGTTTTTCAGGAATAGGCTTCGTCACCCATTTATCACTCGGTCTTGGAATTCTAAGTTTCATCAAGTATCTCTCGTTCTTGCCTCTCTTCTCACAAATCGTTTACTTGATCACCTTTGTATTCGCCGTTCTCCTTGGAATCTTTAGCCTTTATGATTACATCCAGCTCAAAAAGGGACGCCCTTCCAAGATGAAGCTTCAGGTTCCGGATTTTTTGAAAAAGAGGATCCACCGGATCATTCGGGTAAGAAGTAATGAGTTGGAGGCGAATAGGGGAGGCACGTCTGTCCGTTTCTTGCTTGCCGCTGTCGTCATTGGTTTCATTGTCACCCTCCTGCAATCTACTTGTACAAGCCAGGTCTATCTTCCCACGATCCTCTTTGTTACTAATATCCCTTCCCTCAGAGGGAGTGCTGTTTTGTACCTCGTTTTGTATAATCTTGTCTATATCCTTCCATTATTGGTCATCTTTGGGATCGTCTACTGGGGAGTCACTTCGGAGCAACTTTCCTTTTTTCTCCAGAAGAGGGCATCCAGCATTAAGCTCCTCACCTCTGCTTTCTTTTTTGCCCTGGCAGGGATATTGATTTTGACGTTGATATAAGTCATAAAGATGCGACTCGAATCTTACAAAATTGCCCGTATTCTTCCTTGTCTGGTCGATCCTGAGAAGATCCGGGTGATCGTTGAGGTATTCGCCTGACAGATCGTCTCAAAACAATGAAAGGAGTGGGCTAAGATGAATAACACGGTTGAGGAACAATCCGCCGAACCTAAGGGAGGAAAGATGAATCGGAAAACCATTCTCTTTGCGGCCGCTGCAATCGTTATCGTGGCAGGGGCGTTGCTTTTTTACTTTTTCTATCTCCAAAGTCCACGCCGCCTGGTTCTTGCCCGGGTGAACGATGAAAAAATTACGGTCGACCAATTCAACAAGGAGATTGCCAAAATTGACCCCCCCTTGATAAAAGAGATGTTTCGGGAAGAACCTGGCAAATTTCTCGATAGATTGATCGTGAAGACCCTTCTTTTACAAGAGGCAAAGGAGCAGGGAATATCAGCTCCCGTTCAAACCTATAAGGATGCGGCCAAAAATCTTCTCTCACCCGACGAATCGATCATCGTTGAGTTTGTCGGCAAGAAGTTCTCTTCCCCGCCGGAGGTAAAACGCGAGGAGGTTGAGGGATTTTATAAGATGTATAAGGATCGAATGGAAGGGAAACCTCTGAAAGAAGTCGCTCCGGCGATTGAACAGTATATCCGGGAATCGAAACGACAGGATGCCCTGGAGCAGTATTTGGTGGAGCTTCGGAAAAATGCTAAGGTGGATATCAACCAGGAACGGTTACAAAAAATTGCAGCCAAACCGCCTGACATGAATACGGAGGATGATCTGAAGAAGGCTCTCACGAGTGGAAAGCCCGTCTTGGTGGATTTTGGAGCAAATTCTTGCGTCCCCTGTCGCCAGATGAGGCCTGTTCTTAAGGAGGTCGGCAAGGAATATTCGGAAAAGGCAAAGGTTCTGGTCATCGATGTTTACAAAAATCAGAATCTTGCTCAGGATTATAAAGTTTTCATGCTTCCTACGCTGGTTTTCTTCGATTCGAAGGGAAAAGAAGCCTTTCGGAATGTCGGAATGATGGAAAAGGAAAAGATTGTCGGAAAATTAAAGGAGATCGGAACAGGAACGTAATCGGATCGCGGAGCATTCGGATTGCCGAATGCCAAATACTGACCGAGGCGGGCATATTTCACCCGCCCTCCGCAGTAGGCTGCGGTGGAGGATGGGTGGAGCATAGAGCAAAGCGTTTTTCCGTCTCCCTCTCTTTGTCAGGCGTTTGTTTTCAATGAGTAGTCCTACGTCCCCCCTTATTTTCCATTGACTTTCCTCTGCATGACCGCAATAGATTTAAAACGAAAATAAAATCATTTCGATATATGGATGACTCTCGCACAGTATATAACCTCCGTTGACAATTCACCCATCTAACGATATGTTAAGACTAAAAAGGGTTCAAGGGATCGAGGATTCAAGGGGTCGAGTCAAATACACTTGAACCCTAGAATCCTTGAACCCTTCTATTTAGATTTAAGGAGGTGAATTATGGAACTGAAGACAGAGCAATTGGAGATCCCGGAAGGATGTAACGTCATTTTTGGCCAGACCCATTTCATCAAAACGGTCGAAGACCTTTATGAGATCATGGTGGGTTCCGTTCCCGGGGCGAAATTTGGAATCGGATTCTGTGAAGCCTCGGGCGATTGTCTCGTCCGACTGGAGGGAAACGACGAGACGTTGAAGGAAGTTGCCAAGAAGAATGCCCTGAAGATTAGTGCAGGTCATACCTTTGTCATTGTTTTAAAGGATGCCTTCCCGATTAATGTCCTCAACGCGGTCAAAATGTGTCAGGAGGTATGTACCATTTTTTGTGCCACGGCAAACCCGCTGGAAGTCATCCTCGCTCAGTCAGAACAGGGCAGAGGGGTTCTGGGTGTGATCGACGGCTCCTCTCCGAAAGGCGTCGAAAAAGAAGACGGGATTGCGTGGAGGAAAAACCTGTTGAGGAAGTTCAAGTATAAACTGTAGCCAGTCGGTGAGAAATCCTTATGACAGAGAATGAAATCATCTTACCTTTCCATCGACGGCCCAATGCTCTCGTGAGCATTGCTCTCGCCCTTTATGGAATTTCGACTGATTTCAAGATGGGTGACCGAGTGCCGAAAATCAGGGCGGTGTGGGAAGATGTGAAAATAGACCCAGATCATCTTAAGGATTTTGGACAAGCCTGCGGACTTCCTTCTCATGGGCAGTTTCTTTATCCTCTGTATCCTCTGACGCTCATTTATCCCCTTGTCCTCAGGGTCCTCGGTCATAGAAAGGCACCCTTAAGCATATTTCGAATGTTAAATACGAAATTACAGGTTACTTCTTATCGCCGAATCAGAGTGCATGAGCCTCTGCGGATCGTGTGTGAAACTGGATCTTTGCGGATTGTCCCTAAGGGGCTTGAATTAGATTTGACCTCTGCTGTTCAGGCCGGTGATGAAACCGTGTGGGAATCTTTACATACCCTTTACTATCGTGGGAAATTCGGAGAGGGGCATTTCTCCAATTTTGACCAACCGGAACTCCCGCCCATTTCGGAGCCTAAAACATTGGCCTCCTGGTATCTTCCCGATGGAATCGGGTTTCGCTTCGCCAGGATTTCCGGGGATGCCAACGGGATTCACTACAGCAGTTTGTACGCGAGGCTATTCGGTTTTAAAAAGGATTTTGCTCAACCGTTGTTAATACTAACAAGAAGCCTGAGTTGCTTTTTGGATTTCGATCCATCCAGATTCCGTCTACTGGCATTGTTCAAAGGACCCGTCTATTACAAAAGCTACGTCTCTCTCAAGGGCGTCTCGCACGGGGAAGGAATTCGATTCGACATTTATTGCGAGGATAACCCAAGACCTTCTTTGTCTTGTCAACTTTCAAGATGATACTAACATCTAATCCCCCCAACCCCCCTTTAGCAAAGGGGGGAGAGGGAGGATTTATGATTTTCACTGTTCGAGCCTGCCTGCCGGTAGGCAGGGGGTCGGCATGGATTTGGATCTGTTGATTAGCTCCGGTCTTTTACCAGGCATTCTAAGGCCGTGATATATTCTTCTGTCATGCAGGTGGGGATCCGATGCTTCTGCAGACATTCAAAACATTTGCTCGGCTCGTAGAGCGGGGTGCTCACATATTTCTCTCCGCCATCCGGAAAGAGGGTGACGATCACACCCCGATCCATCTCTGTTGTTTTCTGTAACGTCCCCCACATGGCCGCCCCGGAACTGATTCCACAAAAGATTCCTTCTCGAATGGTGAGGACCCTTGCCATCTCGAAAGCATCCTCATCTTTCACATTGATCTTTTCATCCAATCGGCTTGGATCGTAGATCTCCGGCACATACTGGGAGCCAAGGTTTTTCAACCCCTGAATACTCGAGTTTGGATAGGGCTCCACGCCAACAATCTTGATCTCAGGATTATATTCTTTCAATCGCTTGGAAACGCCCATGAGGGTCCCGGTGGTTCCAATACCTGCGACAAACATATTGATCTTTCCCTTGGTTGCCCTCCAGATCTCTTCGCCGGTTGTCTCATAATGGGCGAGCACATTATACTTATTCTCAAATTGCTGGGGCATGAAATATTTAGGATCCTTGGCCATCTCCTCAGCCAAATCAATCGCTCCATCCATTCCCTTGGAGCCCTCACTTAAAATGATCTTTGCTCCAAAGGCCGTGAGGATCTTTCTTCTCTCCACACTCATCGTTTCCGGCATCACCAATTCTAATCGATACCCTTTCACCGCACAGACCAAAGCCAGCGCAATACCGGTATTTCCGCTGGTAGGCTCAATGACGATCTTGTCTTTCGTCAGGAGACCTTCCTTCTCTCCATATTCAATCATGTACTTCGCAATCCGATCTTTGACAGAACCAGCCGGGTTATATCGCTCCAGTTTTGCATAGACTTTCACTTTTTTGCCGGAAACGATATGGTTGATCCTGACTAAAGGCGTCTCCCCCACTAAATCGACCATATTCTTAGCCACACGATGCATCGCTGTTTTCATACCTCCCTAAGAATAATCCTTCCCCCTGAATGAACGATGAACAAAAAGAATACACTGGTCCTCGTTTATCGTTTAATGTTCATCATCCTCAGATAACTTCGTCGCGTTGTCAAAGGACACTCAGTATCTCAGCTCCGTCATCTGTGATGGCAATGGTATGCTCAAAATGGGCGGAGCGTTTTCCATCCGCCGTCACGACGGTCCAGCCGTCCGAGAGAACCCTGACCTCATACGTTCCTTCATTCACCATGGGTTCCAGGGCGAAGACCATGCCTCTCCCGAGTCTCGGTCCCTGGTGGGGCATCCCAAAATTTGGAATCTGTGGTTCCTCATGGAGCTCTTTCCCGATCCCATGTCCTACGAAGTCCCTTACCACAGAAAATCCGTGGGATTCCACCCAACTCTGAATGGCGTAGGAGATATCAAAAAGTCGATTTCCCACTTTCGCATTTTCAATGCCAATATAGAGAGCCTTCTCCGTTACTTCGAGAAGTCTTTTGGCTCCTGGGTCGACCTCTCCCACAGGAAACGTGATGGCTGCGTCTCCGAAATAGCCAAGATAATTGACCCCTACATCCAGGCTCACAATATCGCCTTCTTTCAAGCGGCGCTGGCCTGGAATGCCGTGAACGACTTCATCATTGATGGAAATACAAAGGGTTGCCGGAAATCCCCTGTAACCCTTGAAGGCTGGACGGGCTCCTTTTAAAAGGATATATTCTTCGGCCACCTGATCCAATTCCTTTGTGGTGATTCCGGGCTCAATCATTCCCCTCAATTTTTCAAAGACCTCCGCCACCAGAACATTGGATCTTTTCAATTGCTCAATCTCCCGCTGGGATTTTATGACAACCATAGCACTAATATGCATTTGAACCATGGAATTGTCAACCTATCGACCCCCGAAATCCTCCCAGCGGTGACGGTTTGTGTCCCCGAAGGCTAAATATTTAACAACCCGTTTTTTATTGACTTTTCAACACCATTCAGTAATATTGTTCTATGGATTCCATGAGGTGCCTGAGATGATTCCAAGATATACCAACCCTGAGATGGGAAAGATTTGGACGGATCAGAGAAAGTTCGAAGCCTGGCTCCAAATTGAGATCCTGGTCTGCGAGGCTCTTTCCCAATCGGGTGAGGTCCCGGCAGAGGCTGTCCGGGAAATCAAAGAAAAAGCCTCCTTCGATATCCGCCGTATTGATGAAATAGAAAAGGTAACGAAACACGACGTCCTCGCCTTCCTGACCAATGTGGGGGAGTCGATCGGTCCCCTGTCGAGATATCTCCATTACGGCCTCACTTCTTCCGATATCCTCGACACCTCTCTGGCCATGCTTTTAAAGGACGCCTCTGCACTCATCCTGCAAGACATCCGGCGGGTTTTAGAGGTGTTAAAGAAAAAGGCTTTCCAACATAAGGAGACCTTGATGATCGGTCGATCCCACGGCATTCACGCCGAGCCCATCACCTTCGGCCTCAAGATGACGCTCTGGTATGATGAGATGAAACGAAATCTCATCCGTATGGAGAGGGCCAAAGAGGCGGTGAGCGTGGGAAAGATCTCAGGAGCGGTGGGAACCTTCGCCCATATCCCGCCCTCTGTTGAGGAGTTTGTATGCGGCCGATTGGGACTCAAACCTGCGCCCATCTCGACACAGATTGTTCAGAGGGATCACCATGCCGAATTCTTCACCACCCTGGCCATCATCGCTTCCTCAATAGAAAAATTTTCTGTAGAACTTCGTCACCTCCAGCGCACGGAGGTCCTGGAAGCCGAGGAATTCTTTTCCAAGGGGCAGAAGGGCTCCTCTGCCATGCCCCATAAACGGAATCCCATCTCGTCAGAAAATCTCTCCGGTCTGGCACGGTTGGTACGATCTTACAGCCTGGCGGCTTTAGAAAACGTTCCCCTCTGGCATGAGCGTGACATCAGCCACTCCTCCGTAGAAAGGGTGATTGCTCCGGATGCCACGATTTTAATCGACTACATGCTCAACCGCCTCAGCTCCCTGATTGAGAATCTCATCGTCTACCCGGAGAATATGAAGGCTAATCTGGAGAAGATGGGAGACCTAATTTTTTCCGAATCGATTCTTCTCTCCCTGACCCGAAAGGGCCTCTCGAGGGAAGAAGCCTACGGGGCGGTGCAGAGGAATGCGATGAGGGTTTGGGAGAAGGGCGAGGATTTCAAGACGCTTCTCTCCCGGGACGAAACCATCAAGCGCCTCATGACCGGAAAGGAATTGGACGGTCTGCTCGATGTCCGGGCACATCTGAAACACGTCGATGATATTTTCCGAAGAGTATTCGGAGAGGCTTAAGATGAAGAAGGATCAAAAACCTGCCCCTGACCTGAGAGATCTTCTCCGAATCAAAGAGCCTCCTCCGGATCGAGGCGGGAAGAAACCTATCTTTAAAAAGGCCCACTTTACGATCTGGTATTTCGTCATCGCCTTTCTCATCATCTTGCTCATCCAGAATTACATCAGCTCAAGAAAGGACGAGGATGTCATCACTTACAGTGAATTCAAGCAGTCCCTCCGGGCAGACAAAATCAAAGACGTGGCCATTACTTCCGAATTGATCACAGGAAAGAGGGAGACCGAAAAAGGCTTAAGAAAATTTCAGGCGGTGCGGGTGGAAGATCCGGATCTGGTGAAGGAATTGGAGGCCCACCATGTGAACTTCGAGGGGAAGGTCGAGAGTAAATGGTTGACCAATATTGTCTCTTGGATTATCCCCCTTGTTTTCTTCTTTATTTTATGGAGGATCCTCTTCTCCCGAATCGGAGCCGAAACCAGCGTGATGTCCTTTGGGAAGAGCCGGGCGAAAATTTACGCCGAGAAGGATAAGAAGATCACCTTCGTCGATGTGGCAGGAATTGACGAGGCCAAAGAGGAATTGAAGGAGGTGGTGGAGTTTCTCAAAAGTCCGGGAAAGTTTCAACGCCTCGGAGGAAAGATCCCGAAAGGAGTCCTCCTGGTGGGAATGCCCGGAACGGGGAAAACGCTGCTCGCTCGGGCCGTGGCCGGAGAAGCCAACGTTCCCTTTTTCTCCATCAGCGGCTCCGATTTTGTGGAGATGTTTGTCGGCGTGGGAGCGGCAAGGGTCAGGGATCTCTTCGGTCAGGCTCAAAACCACGCCCCCTGTATCATCTTTATCGATGAACTGGATGCCCTGGGAAAGGCCCGTGGGGTCAATCCCATGGGAAGACACGACGAACAGGAGCAGACCCTCAACCAGCTTCTGGCGGAGATGGACGGGTTTGACCCCAATACAGGCGTGATCATCATGGCGGCCACCAACCGGCCTGAAATTTTGGATCCCGCGCTTCTCCGGCCGGGAAGGTTCGATCGTCATGTGGTGGTCGATCGGCCCGATATCGTCGGTCGGGAGGAAATTCTGAAGCTTCATGCCCGCAATGTCAAACTATCTCCGGATGTCGACTTGAAGGTCATCGCTTCGAGAACTCCTGGATTCGTGGGCGCAGATCTTGCCAATATTGTGAATGAGGCGGCCCTTCTG
The DNA here is from genome assembly GCA_035319625.1 of Thermodesulfobacteriota bacterium. Taxonomy (GTDB): domain Bacteria; phylum Desulfobacterota; class BSN033; order BSN033; family UBA1163; genus UBA1163. The sequence goes on along the minus strand of DATHCH010000067.1, from coordinate 3,032 downwards.
GCCGCCCGAAAGAACAAAGAGGCCGTAGAAATGGCCGATATTGAGGAGGCCATTGACCGCGTGGTGGCCGGCCTGGAGAAAAAGAACAGGTTGATGTCGAAGAAGGAGAAAGAGATTGTAGCCTTTCACGAATCCGGCCATGCCATTGTGGCCTCCTTGTTGCCCAACGCCGACCCGGTTCGTCGAATTTCGATCATCCCGAGAGGGATTTCTGCCTTAGGCTATACGCTTCAATTGCCCACAGAGGATCGCTATTTAATGACCAAGACAGAGCTCCTCGACCGCTTGGCGGTTCTGCTCGGCGGAAGAGTCGCCGAGGAAATCATTTTTGGGGAGATCTCCACCGGTGCCCATAACGACCTCCAGCGGGCGACCGACATTGCCACCAGCATGGTCAAAGAATTCGGGATGAGCCAAAAACTGGGGTACGTCACCTTTGAAAAAGAAAAACAGCCTCTTTTTCTCCCCACTTCCCTTTTCCCCTCCAGGGAGTACAGCGAGGACACGGCCAAACAGATCGATGAGGAAGTGAAGAAGATTGTGGATGAAACCTATCTCAGGGTCAGGGAAATACTGACGGCTAAGAGAGATAAGCTGGGGGAGCTTGCCCGTCTCTTACTTGAAAAAGAGGTGGTTGAGGAGGCGGATCTGAAAAAGATTCTTGAGTTACCCCCCGCCGGCGCATGACAAAGAAAATTTTAAAACATCTCCGGGCAAAGATGTTTGCGGGAATTTTGGTCATCCTTCCCCTCGGGATCACCTTTCTCGTCCTGAAGTTCGTCTTCAATACACTGGACAGCATCCTCGGCCCTTTGATCCCCGACATCAATGTCTTCCTTTTCCATCACCCCTTCCATCTCCCTTACGTGGGACTCATTAGCTTCCTGCTGCTGCTCTATCTCATCGGATTGATTACCACCAACGTCCTGGGCCGCAAATTGATTGGCTGGGGGGATCGTCTTTTCACGGCTATCCCAGTGGTCAAGAATATCTATACCTCCTCTAAACAACTGACCGATGCCTTCTCGGCCACGCGAAAAGGCTCCTTCCGCCAGGCCGTTTTCGTCGAATTCCCGCAGGAAGGAAATTATGTGCTTGGATTTGTGACGAATGAGTTAACGGATCTCGACCGCCAAACAAAGGTGACCGTGTTCGTCCCTACCGCCTTTGTGCCGCCTCAGGGTTTCCTTCTCTTCCTTCCCAAAGAAAAGACACTCCCTGCCCAGTTGACCGTCGAAGAAGCGATCAAAGCCATCATGTCCGTGGGAATCGTTACTCCCCGCACGCTTTCGGTTCCCCTATCCAGTTCGAAATCGAAAAAGGAATAGGTTGAAAATTTCAGAGGGATGAAGTATCTTAATCCAAAAGCGGAAGGAGGTTCTTGACTATGGAGGCTATCACGCTTCTGATCGCAGTGGTTGCGCTCATCATCGCTATCCTCGCCTATCAGCGCACAGGAGGAACCGCGGAGTTGAAGCGGCAGATCGAGGGCACCGCTTCTTCCCCTGATTTGAAGAAACAGATAGATGCTTTGCTGGCGATGACCGATTCCCTGAGAGAGAAGACGGCCGATGCGCTGGAACGTTTGGAAAAGGCCATCCGGAAAACAGAAAAGAGCGAATAGGCTCAACGTATCCCACGTCGAAATCGAGGCTCCATGGATAACTGCTTGCGCGTTCTCTTCGTGACTCCGGAGGCTGTCCCTTTTGCCAAGACAGGAGGGTTAGCGGATGTAGCTGGAGCCCTTCCTAAATCCCTGCGGGCCTTGGGATGCGAGATCAAGCTGATCATGCCTTATTACCGGATGGTGAAAGACTCCGGCTTCCCCCTTCAATATTTGGGCGACGAGATTGAGGTCCCCATTGGATATGAGAAGCTCAAGGCGGAAATTTATCAGGGCCGTCTGAACCAGGACATCCCGGTTTATTTTATCGGCCGGGAAGAGTTCTTTGACAGGCCACACCTATACGGTACGGCCAAAGGCGATTACTTCGACAATGCGGGGCGCTTCGTTTTCTTCTCCAAAGCAGTCCTCCTCTTTTGTCATCATATGCGGTTCTCCCCCGACATCATCCACCATCACGAATGGCAGACCGGATTAGTTCCGGCCTATCTCAAATCGGTCTACCGAAACGATCCTCTCTTTTCCAATACGGCGGCAGTGTTCACCATCCACAACATCGCCTATCAAGGGTTATTCAAGAAGGAGAAATTCTGGCTCACCGACCTCCCCGCGGAAATGTACAACCCGGAAGGGATCGAATTCTGGGAGAGGATCAACTTCATGAAGGCGGGAATTGTTTATGCTGATGTGATCAACACGGTGAGCAAAAAATATAGCGAAGAGATCCAGACCGCGGAATATGGATACGGGTTGGAGGGTATTTTGAGAAAGAGGAGGAAAAGTCTTTACGGAATCCTCAACGGCGTGGACTACGAGGACTGGGACCCCGCTCGCGACCCGCACCTGATCGCCCGATACGATTTGAAAGATCTCTCCGGCAAGAGGGAATGCAAAAAGGATCTCCTCAAAGAATTCCGTCTCCCCTCCTCCCTTATGAAGGCTCCTCTCTTAGGAATAATCTCTCGGTTAACGGATCAGAAAGGATTCGATCTGCTGATGGAAATTTTAGAGGAACTTTTCAGCCTCGACATCGGATTCGTGCTTCTGGGAACAGGGGAGCAGAAATACCACGAGCTCTTCACCCGCGTCGCTCAGAGGTATTCTCAAAAGGCAGGGATCCGGATCGCCTATGATGACCGGCTGGCCCATAAGATCGAAGCAGGATTAGATTTTTTCCTCATGCCGTCTAAATTTGAGCCGTGTGGCCTCAATCAAATCTACAGCCTGAAATATGGAACGATCCCCATTGTGCGTGCGACCGGCGGACTCGACGACACCATCACCGAATACGGTCCCGCCTCGAAAAAAGGAAACGGGTTCAAGTTTACCCGGTACGAGGCTGAAGCGTTCCTAAACGCCATTAAGGAGGCCATCGGTTTTTATTCCCAGCCAGAGCACTGGAAGCAGC
>DATHCH010000066.1:0-34229 GCA_035319625.1 Thermodesulfobacteriota bacterium | reverse complement strand
GAAGAACCAAAACTTGCCGCCTTCTATCGCGTAAGATTCTGGGCTGTCTTCTTCGGCGAGGAGAATCTCCAGGAGATCATCAGGAACAGTAAAACTCAAACGGCCTCCAAAATCGGTGGTATACTTCGCAATTCTATGAGTGTCGGTGGCGTATAGGATGTTTTTATCCAAAAGGACCCCTCTGCATCTTTCCTTGGATGTATCCTTGCATACGGCAAAATAGACTTTCTTGACAGCCTCAAAGAAGTCTCCCGGAAGGCTTTTAGAATCCTTAAGATTACATTCAGGGAAAGGGTATTTCTCTCTGTATAGAGGGATCCTGGTCTTGAACTTACCAGCTTCAATTTCAATATTTTTCCCTTCCACCTTGATTTCCGCTTCGCCCTCTATATAGGAAAAGACTCGAGCCGTAAGATTGGCAGTCGTGAGAAATTCGCGGAAGTGGTAGCCCCTATCTAATTCGTAGACGATTCCCCTGTGCCTATCCATGGCCATTATACGGTTCCCCTGAAACTTGAAACACTTTAAGGCAAGCGGGGTGAACTCTTGGGACGATGCAAATTTTTTGCACTTTTCGAGAACGGATGAAATTTCATTTGCGTTTATGATCATGCGCGCCTCCTTTAAAGAAAATATTATCCACTGTGACTAAATTGTGACTGAATAAACCGAAAAAGAATGGAATAGATCGAATAGGCTGGAACAGATAGAGGAGCTTCTTTGTGAGTATTTTTGAACGATTACGGGAAACCAGACCAGGAATCAAGGACTTAGAAAAATAGGATAAGAGGGACTCAAAATCCCGCGGGGCTTCCACCCCATGTCGGTTCGATTCCGACCTCCGGCACCAAAGGTTTTGACAATCCTCTTTCTTTCATGTTAATTGTCAATTGTTCGAGTGGGGCTGTAGCTCAGCTGGGAGAGCGCTTGAATGGCATTCAAGAGGCCGACGGTTCGATCCCGTTCAGCTCCACCATTTAATTTTTTTGTTTGGAGCCTCACTAGGAATGCCTCACAAAGACTCCATGGAATATTATCCCATCGGGAACACTTCCCCGAAAGAATAATCTTTGAGTTTCATCCCGCAAGGCACCGTCTCAATCGGAGACTAATAGTGATTGAAGAGGAAGCATCTACAAACAGAGCGATGGAGCCTCGAGAGAATTGACTGTGGTGGACAAAGGGAGTCCGCCGGACTCCTTAAAAGCGGCGGACTCTCAGGGGTTAAGGGTTGAATGTGAAGGAGGAGAGAAGGCGCTCGTTCTTTTTAAATAACGCCCGACAGGAAAGTTTAGCTTGGATCAAAGCTATTTGTTTTTGCGGCTATGATTCGAATAATCGCGTCCACAATGATCAATACAATTATGAAAAAATTGATGAGCGCCAATTCAGTAGGTGCTTCATTCATCAATAGGATCCTCTCGCAATATTCAATGGTTATAAGTTATAAAGCACATTCCATGCCAAAACATAGGGTTCATCAATTCATTGAATTTCCTGAGAATTTTGGGCATAGAGGATGTGAATTTAATTACTAAATAGAAAAAAATTTTACATTTTTCGAGCGAATCTTCAAAAATGGTATTAACGGGCGGAAAAATAAGGTAAAAACCGGTCGAGACATAAAGTCACGGATTTCCAGTAATGGTCAAGATCAGTTTGTTTGCTGTTCCCATTAGGAAGTATATGCCGGCTCTTGTGTGAGGTCTATCAGAAAGTTTTTAAAAACAGTCCTATCCTCCGGAGAGATGTCTTCAAATCTCACCCCGGTCCTGTAATCCCATGTCCAATCCTTTCTGAGATGAATATCCATCCAAACCACCTGGACAACTGTCTCAATAATATTCAATCCGGACCGAATAGGAAGAAACAATTTCAACGCCAGATGTTGGCCAATTCCCATTTTCTCCGGAAGGCAGACAAGTAATCCTCCTTGGCTGGCATTGGCAGCCCGAGCGTACTTGAAGAACGAGTTGGCTTTACTATACCTAACCGGCAAAGCCACATTAAATCTGGGACACTTTCTCTTTTCCATTAACAACATCCTCGTTGCTCCGATTTGATTTGTTTTTACGACAGTTTAAAGCAAGAATTGTGCCATAGAGATGTTGGCCGCCGGGGACCCGTAACTTACGGAAGTTTGAGGTTAAATCTGGAGAAAAAATGGAAGTTTAAGTTGAAATATGGCTCGGTCAAAGTGACATATTGTCGCGCACGGAACTATTTCTGGCAACCCAAAATTCCCCTCCCCTTGTTTTCGAGTCGCAACGACTGGCCGGGCTTTTCTTCTACCCAATCATTGCGAGTGCTTTAAGGGTGCCCCGCCATCTCACCCCAAAAAACGAGATTGCTTCGTTTCACTCGCAATGACAATTTTTTGAATCGGGATCCGGGTGGCGCTTATCCATTGAAAACGGAAGCGAGTTCAAGTATGATTATTTAAAACAGGAAAAGAGGCATATCGTGCAAGAGGAGACTAGACAGGCTGCTGTGATCGACCCTTTCCACTGGGACAGACTTTCCACGCTTCACCCAACGGATGTTTGCAACCGAACAGAGGCCGTCTATTACCCCACCCGGGAAGGCTTTTTGTTGCCGGTCTACAATCTCCGGTACCTCATCCTCCCAAAAGAAAAAAAGATTCTGCGGATGGAATGGAATGATAAACCCGTTGAGGAGGTGCTCCGTCCTTACTTCTATCTGATGATCCTTGTCTATCTGACGGAGGCTAAAGACGTCAAACCTACGCACACCTGGATCAGTGAAAAGGATCTTAAGGGAGGATCTACCTTTTTTCGGGGTCCTCATCGCCTTGAAGTTGAGGAACTGATAAACCTTTCCGGTAAGGATCCGGAGGCATTTCTTAAGACCGGCAAGAAGCTGGGGGGGAGTGAAATCCTTTATGGCGATAAGGGGTTTGCCTTAGAGGTATTTCCCAAAGTCCCTCTTGCCTATATCCTATGGGAAGGGGATGCAGAATTCCCTCCGAAGATCAGTGTCCTGTTCGACTCCACAATCGAGTCCCACCTGCCTTTGGATATCATATGGTGTATGGTGGCCGAGACGAGCCGCCGTCTCGCAGAACGCTTCCTTCCCTGATGGACTAGCGCGCGGAACACAAGTCTTACCAGGACCTGCCTGCTATTGCTATGCAGGTGAATGTGATTTATAGTTTTGAAGCTCTTATCAAACATCATTGGAGGAGGGAAACTGGCTTATGAGAACGGTGAGGTCATCGATACTGGCATTCGCGGTTCTTGCTCTGGCAATGTCGTGGACAGGTTGTTCAAAACCCCCTGAAGCAGAAAAAGAGACCGCAAAGAAAGCCATGGAGGATGCCATCTCCGCGGGCGCAGAAAAATATGCCACGGCTGATCTGGAAGCTGCCAAGAAGCTGTGGGAGACGGCAGACTCCCAGATGAAAGAGAAGAAGTATAAGGAAGCAAAGCAGAGCTATCTTGATGCGAAGGCGGTATTTGAAAAAGCGGCGGCTGCCGTTGAGGCTGGAAAGAGGGCCGCTGTCGATCAGGCAAAGAGCACCCTGAATGGCGTTGAAGAGGAATGGAAGAAATTAAACGCCACTGCCAAAAAAATGGAGAAGAAACTCAAAGAAAAGAAGCAGACATGGAAGGCGGATGCTAAAGCAATCCACGACGGCTTGGCAAGGGCAAAAGAGAAGATCTCCTCGGCCCCTGACGAAGCCAAAGCCGAACTGGATGAGCTGAAAACCATGATTGACAGGTGGAAGGATACCTTTAAGGAAATGGCCAAGGCTCCGGCAAAACCCAAGGCAACCAAAAAGAAGAAAGCGTAGCGAAGGCGTTTTTAATATTCATTTTACTGCATTGTTCCGACTCTCTTTGGAGGGCATCTCGGCGTATTTTTAAATAACTTAGTCCTGATACTTCAACTATAATCCGGAATCACCCAATGAGGTCGTGGTGCTGCCCAACTTCTCAGGATTTCGAGCAGCCAATCCCCAAGACCTTTTGCCATGTAGAAGCGGGGGAAAAGTAGATCATCGTTGGAGGCGATCATGCCTTCCTCTATGGCCTTCTTTGCCAGAGGGGTACGCGGATAAATCCGGACGCCCGCCGTAATCTTCAAGCTGTCCAATTTAAGCGAGTCGGCGAAAACAAGGCTTTCTTCAACAGACTCCTTTGTTTCACCCGGACTTCCGAGTAATAGGAAGCCCATTTCTCTTATTCCCTGCTCAGAAAACATCTCTGAAATTCTCCGCACCTCTCGTGGGGCAAATCTTTTATTCATATTCTTCAGGATTCGTTCAGAACCACTTTCAAATCCCATACTCACTTGCTCGCAGCCGGCCCTGGCCATATGCACGACCAGTTCTTCATCCACCTGCATAGGGTAAAGGATGCTCCACCATTTTATGTCCAGGTCTTGATCGATGAGCTTACGGCAGATCTCCTTGGCATAGGAGGTTGGGAGGTTGAAGGTATTATCAACGAAGTAGAAATGACGAACCCCGGCTTTTCGCCACCGGGCGATCCACTCAACAACCCTCTCGGGAGAATATCTCCGCAGGACCCGACCTTCGATAATCCCTGTGCTACAATAGCTGCAGCTTAAAGGACATCCACGTCTTGTCTGAACTGGCATCCAGAGATCTTCTTTTTGGGAGGGTGTTCGCCAGAGATCTGGATTAGGGAGGGGCAATCGATCCAGTCTTTTTGCAAAGATTCTTTCACACAGAAGACCATGCCCGGGCAGATAGAGACCCGGCAATCCCAGAAGGCTGGCACCTTGCTCTATCCGCGTGGTCAACTCCGGGAAAGCCTCTTCTCCTTCGCCTTGAATCCCCATATCCGCGCCCAAAAAGGACAGGGCGCCTTCTGGAAACAGGCTGTATCCTGCTCCCCCCAAAACAATCTTGGCCTCTGAAAGACTTCGACATCGTACCACGATTTCTTTCACAGGATCTAATAAGAATTTGGGACGCTCCATATTCTGATCATCGATGTTCCTCACGGATATTCCGATCAGATCAGGCCGAAATCCCTCGATACTTTCTTTGAGAACGGACGCCGTCTCTTTTTCTGCCATCAAATCCACCAGGGCCACCTCATGGCCTGCTTCTTCGGTTGCAGCGGCCACGCACGCCAGACCCAGGGGCAAGACAGGCATATTTATTTTTTCCGTGTTGGCAGAAATAAGGAGGACTCTCATTGCCTCGATCCGAACGACCTCGGGGGCTGGCCTCGCTTAGGCCGCCGAAGTACTTGGTCTTTTTTCCGGGGAGACTTTGTTCTTAATTCTAATTATTCTAATTATACCCTATCTCCTCATCTCCCCACCATATTGACTGCCCGTCCAACATTATTAAAGATGATTTATTCTCCCTGACACTGCGTCTCGCCGTCTCCCCATCTTTTCTTACTGGACCCTAGCGTAGGCGTGGCTGAGGACAACCCCTCGGTCCGTGCGGCACTGGATTAAGTAACGCCCTCCCTTATCCCTCCATCCCTCAGTCACGAGGGTGTCGCCCGGATAAACCACTCCGGATAGACGGGCCTTGAACTCCTTGAATCGCTCCACATCTCCGTTACACGTGCTGTACAAGATAGCTCTCACGGCGTGGCCGTAAGTGCAAAGGCCGTGAAGGATAGGGCGAGAAAAACCACCCCTCTTGGCGAAATCAGGGTCCACATGCAGAGGGTTGATGTCGCCGCAGAGGCGATAGAGGGCTGCCTGGTTTCCGGGAATTAAATAGGAAACCGTGAAATCCGGCTTCACTCCCCTTGGAGGCTCAAGCGCTTCGGCTTTAGGGCCGAGGTCTCCGCCGAAGCCCCCTTCGCCCACGTAGAAAATCCCGCTCTCGGTTTCGGCCAGAAGGTCACCCTTCTCTTCCATAACCTTCATCCGCCAGATGAACAGCGCCCCCTTGCTCTTGTCATAGATATTGGTAATTCCTCCTTCGACGAGCGTCTTTCCTTCGGGTGGAATCGGACGATAGAGCTTTATTCCCTGTTCTCCGTGAATGAATCTGGAAAGGTCCACGTTCTTCATATCTTTGAAGAGCTGCTTCCACAAAGGACTTCCCATTACAATGCTGAAGCTGGGAAAGACCTTCAGTCCGCCTTTCACGTTTTCATAGATAAACGGAAGTTCCTCTGCCTGGGCGCCGATCCCCAGGGCATAGAGAACTACCTCCTTCCATGTGTATCCGAAAGAGAGCGGGCCGTATTTCTTATCCACCACGCCAAGATCAATCATGTCTTCCTCCTTTCTCTCAACGCTTGTTTACAAAATCCAGCTCGTGGGGAACAGGGATATCAACGTTTAACGGATGGGATGGAGATGAGCAAAGCGGCAAGCAAATGCAGCTGGGGTTTCAAGAGGTGTCTAAAAGATATCCCCGACTCTTCGCTTTATAAAATCATGAACATTTAAGAAGAGCTCAAACCATACCTTGTCACTCGTTCGAATAATCTCTGCCCCGATGAGGTAATCTCCCCCGGGCTCGTCTTCAATACAATATTTAATCTTTCCGGTAAACGGAATTTCCTTTGTAAGCGATTGGGGCGCCGAGATCAAGCACTCAATGGGGGAGCCGACCGTAAATCGGCACCGACTTTTTATGCTGATCCCCCTGGAGCTGAAATCAAAGAGCTCGGCATCGACCGGATCACCGGAGATTTTCTTGACTTTGAATAGAACGTACTTCTTGTATATTTCAGGCACCACATATCTTTCTTCCTTCCGCTTTTCTTTCATGGATCGACCTGCAATGTCACTCTATCCCTTCATCTCCCCCCGTATCTTATCTTGGCTCCGGACCTCAGTTCTTCTTCCTTCATCCCGTGGAGGACGTCGAGCAGTGCCATCTGGAAGCTTCCGGGTCCAGAAGCCTTGGCAGCCGCCTTTTCTCCTGCGAAGCCAAAATAGGAGAGACCCGTTGCGGCTGCCTCCAAAGGATCAGGGCAGACCGCAAGGAAGGCTCCTATGATCACCGTGGCGGCACAGCCCGTTCCCGTGACAGAACTCATCATCTCGTGGCCATTCATCACACGGCAGACCCGGTCACCGTCGGTGATCAAATCCACCGCACCGGTAACAGCGAGCGTTGTCCCAAGTTCTTTAGCAAGTCCTATCACCGTCTCCGCGGCCTGATCCACGGTGTGGACGGAATCCACTCCCTTTGTGCGAGAGCCTGATTTTTCTCCGGCTAGAGAAAGAATCTCAGAAGCATTCCCTCGAATCACCTGGATCGAAACCTCCTCAATGAGTCGTCTGGCAGAATCCGTCCGAAGCCGGGTGGCCCCGGCGCCCACGGGATCGAGAACTACCGGGACATGGAGCGCATTCGCCCGTCTCCCGGCCTTTCGCATCGCCTCGACCCAGGGAGGGGTCAAGGTGCCGATGTTAAGCACCAAAGACCCTGCCAAAGAGACCATTTCCTCTACTTCTTCGGCCGCATGGGCCATGACCGGAGAAGCGCCGCACGCAAGAAGGGCATTTGCGGTAAAGTTCATGACGACATAATTCGTAATATTGTGAACAAGAGGTCTCTTTTCACGAACACGTCTCAAGTTCTCTGCGGCCTTTTGGGCCATGTCTTGATCGAACATCGTCTTTTTTCTTCCCATTTTTATTCAAACTCCGGATCCGGAATTCTTCGAAAGTCGGAAATGATCCCAGCCTGAGGGCTTTACCGGACATCGCTCGCCTCCGGGGAGCAGCAAGGTGATCTCCAAGGCTCCGTGTGTGGTCCTCCCTACTTCTGTCAACGGGACAGGACAGCAGCGGGCAGCAACGGACCGGAGCAGGGCCACATCTTGCGGCCGGCAGGTGATCATCAGTTCGTAATCATCACTGTCGCCCAGGAAGAAGTCGTACGGGTCTCGCTGGAGTATGAGAGCAGCCTCGCGGAGAGCTTCACTCACAGGCAGTTTCTCCTTAAACAATTCAGCTCCCACTCCACTCTCCTCGCAGATATGTCCCAGATCGCCAAGGAATCCGTCGCTGGTATCGATCATGGCTGTAGCGAAGCCTGCTTTGGCAACCGCTTCTCCAAGCTGAGCCCTGTGGGAAGGGGTATTATAAATTTTGACTAATGGATGCTCCAATATTTTTGAGTCATCCGGTATACGAACCAAGAGTTGCAACCCGGCAGCCGCCTGGCCCGGATATCCGGTAACCAGGATGACATCTCCTGGCATTGCCCCCGAACGGCGCACTGCCTTTCCCTGCTCCACTTCTCCGACCAGTGTGATATCGATGAACATCCCGTTGCCCGATGTGGTGAGGTTGCCTCCGATGATGGATGCACCCAAAGGGTTCAGCTCCACAAGAAACCCGCGGTACATCTCTTCGACATCTCGAACAAAGATCTCCGGCTTCAATCCGAGTGAGACAAGAGCATACAGCGGTCTTCCTCCCATGGCCCCGATGTCGCTGATGTTTAGCGTCATCGCACGGCGGCCTAAATCGTAGGGACTAATCCTTCCTGGCAAATAGTGACGGCCTTCCACCATGCAATCGCACGTGACCAAAACTTCATACCCGGACCGTGGGAGAAAGGAGGCCGTATCGTCGCCGATTCCAAGGGCAACCCGTTCGGATCGAATACCTTCCTTATTCAGGAGACTGCTGATTTTCCGAATGAGCCCGAATTCGCCGATATCGCTCACCGTCTCAGGCATGTCCCTCAACCTCCAGCAAACGTCGAAGACATTTGGCCGCCTCCGTGGGGTCTTTCTGACAACAAACAGCCGAGATCACGGCAATACCATGTACCCCTGTCCGGATAACCGGAAGAGTATTGTCTCTTGTGAGGCCGCCGATGGCAATGATGGGCAAATGGATTTCCTTCACGGCCTGTTTCAGGAGATCAAGTCCGCCCGCTGGGCCCGCGTCTTCCTTCGAGGTGGTGAAGTAGACAGGACCAAAACCGACATAGTCCGCGCCTTCCAAAAGACACTTTCGAGCCTCTTCCATGTTACCTGCAGACCCACCGATGATGGCTTCTTCGCCCAGAAGTTTTCTGGCAAGGGGAATGGGGAAATCATTCTGTCCCAGATGAACACCGCCCGCACGGGAAGCAATGGCCACATCCACACGATCATTCACGATGAAGGTTACGCCAGCTTTTTTGCATAAGGCCTGCATCTGCTCGGCGATACGGATTAACTGCCTCGTCTCCCCGCCCTTCTCGCGGAACTGAATCGTATCCGCCCCGCCGGCAATGGCAAGCTCGGCAAGCTCCAAATGGGAGAATTGGGTCTGAAGACAAGAATCCGTCAGCACGTGGAATCTTCCAATCTTCTTCACTCTCTTCTCCTCATCCATCCTTTTCTTGTTGTAGCTCTTCAGCGAACCGCTCTTCGAGAAACTGATAGATTTTCACACCGATCTCAAGTCCCAGTTCGATGAATTCCGGTCCATACATCTTTCCCGTCTCCGTGCGGAAGGTTTCTTTGATCCTGGAGATTCCCTCCATCCCCTTCGGAAACCTGCGAATCAGGGGAACGATGCGAGTCCTTGAGGAGCGGAGCATCTGCCAAAGGGTATGGGTAAAATTGTCCGGACCCCAGCGGAATTTATCGGCATCGTAAAGGGCATCGCTGATCATCTGGCCTACGGGCGAGGAAACCGTCTTCGGCTCGACGAAGGCTTCGTGGTTGGCAATGGCCTGCACGATACATTCTCTTTTTTCAGGGAAGATGGAGATTTCCTGTAACATCCTCAAAGCAGCAGAGGCGCTCGCCTTAGCGTGGTCTTTTTCATTACGCCTCAGGTCGTGTAGAAGGCCGGCGATCTGGGCCAGGAGGCAGGCCTCGCGCCTTAAAGACTCCTCCAGAGAAAGCCTCTCCCCTTCGATGTAAGCCAGGGCTCCGGCTTCCAAGGCCACCTTTTCGGAATGATCTTTTCCATGGCCGAGGTCGTCCTTCAGCTTGTTGAAGGCGAGAGTACGGCACCTCATCACCTGCGGGTCTTGATTAAATAAGGAGCGAGACAGATTAAGAGGCTCCTTGCAGCAGGCATAAAAACTGGGCTCAGGAAAGGATGCGGCGATGTCTTCAGAGGCAGCGATCATCTCTTCGTAAATGTCTTTCATCAACTTTCCCCGGGGATCAGACCAACCCCCACAGCCCCTAAGGCTTCTTGATCAAAATGTACAGTTCTCCTTCATGCCGCAGATGTCCTGCGGTTAACTCGGCGTAGGGACCGCTTCCCCAAAAGATATCCGCCCTTCCGCCCCCTTTGATCGCCCCGCCGGTGTCCTGGTTTACGACAAAGCGGGAGAATTTGGTCCACCCAAAAATTTCCCCCTGTTCGTTAAGAGAAGGTTTCTGACATACAATGAATCCGAGGGCACCCTTGGGGAAAACCCTGGAATCCAAAGCAACCGATCTTCCCGGGGTCAGGAGCACGCCGAGACTCCCTAAGGGACCGTTCTCGGCCTGCTGAAAGAACACATAGGAAGGGTTGTAATTCAGAACGTCATCGAGGGCTTCAGGGTTCTCGGTCAAGTACTTCCTTATGGCTTGCATAGAAATCTCCTCGTGCTTCAGAAACCCTTTTTCGATCATGTACCGGCCGATACTCCGGTAAGGTCGACCATTGGAGGCTTGGTACTGAACCACGAGTTCCTTTCCGTCGGGGAGCCTCAGCCTGCCCGATCCCTGGATGTGGAGAAACGCGACATCCAGAGGGTCTTTTAACCACGCCATCTCAAGCCCCTTTCCCGCCAGCACCCTCTCCGCCTCGATCCGGCGCCGGGAGTAATAAGGAACGACCTTGTTGCCTTCGATTCTCGCGACGATATTCTCCCCTTTGAACTTCCCATTGAAAAGCGATAGGTCGATTCTTATCAAATCGTCGGGCTGGCGGTACAGCGGATACGTGAAGACGTCGTCAGGAGCCAGACGCGCGTCATAAACGGGCTCATAATATCCAGTGAAAAGAACCCGCCTGTCTCCGGCCCGACCCGAGGCCCGGTAAATCCGAAACCTCCTCCTGATCTCTATGCTCAGATCGTCCGGAGCAAGCCCTTTCGAAAGAAGATCCAGAAAAGCCTCATAGCTCTCACGGACCTGCTTGCTCGTAAATTCGTCGGGCCCGTAGTGAAATACTGTTTCAGGGCTGAGGCGATCCAGGTACTCCACGTTCCTTCTGACGGCCAGGGTTAGGGAGTCAGGATCCATGTCGTCGCTAAACTCCGGTGAAAAGAGACGGATCTGTCTGAGAGCTTCCTCCGGTTGCTGCGCTTCTTTTTTCAGCACAGGGTAGCAACCGACAGCTATCGCCACAATCGGAAGAGCAACGATGGTGAGAAAAACGTTTCTAACACCTTTGATCGTCATCCAGAATCCTGCCTTTGCCTTTCACCTTTTCCCAGGCTACATCTTTAGTTTCTTTTCCAGCTCCTGAACCATCCTCTCAATCTCTTCTCGCTCTTCCAGAGTCAGCTTATCCTCGGACAGGCGTTTCTTCAAGGCAAGCAGTTGCTGCTGGTGACGGTATTCCTCACAAGATAAAGCCATCTTATAACCCTTTACAATAAACAAAATATAAACTACCTATTCCAGATTCTCAAATTTCCAATTTGCGTCGTCTCAAGCGGATACGGGCGGACGGCGGCCTGCCCATGGCCGGACAGACTCAAGTTGCGCTGCCAGGCGAAAAAGAGTTGCTTCGTCCCCAAACCGGCCTATAAAGTGGACGCCCACAGGAAGTCCCTGAGCATTCCAGTAGAGGGGAACGGACATGGCCGGCTGGCCGGTGGCATTGCAGATCGGCGTGAAGGGAACGAAGGCCTCCGTCCGGCGGAGACCTTGCAGAGGATCTTCAGGGGGAGAATCGAAGGTTCCCAGAGTGACAGGAGGCTCACCAAGAGTGGGTGTGAGCACAACATCGTGCTTGAGGAAAAATCGGGCAATGTCTCGCGCCACCCTCTGAAGAAACGTTAGGGAAAGCAAATAGGAGGATGCGCTCTGCTTGCGTCCCATCTCATACAGAGCCCAGGTGAGCGGTTCGAACTTATCCTGCGTGGGAGCCTGCCCCATTGCCAGCGCCAGGCCATCCATCGTCCACGCACACCCTGCCGACCATAAAGTCATAAAGCTCTGGGTCACCAGCTCCCCGTTCACCTGCGGAGCTGTCTCGACGACTTCATGTCCCAGGTCCGCACATAGCGAGGCCGCATCCCGCACTGCGCTAATGCAATCTCCGTGCAACTTGACGTTTGTGGGTGCCGTCACAGTAAAAGCAATACGAAGCTTGCCCGGGTCAGCTCCTACTTCTTGAAGGAACGGCCGTGCAGGCGGCGGCGCCCAGTAAGGGTCTCCCACGTCAGGACCTGTCGTGGCGTCGAGAAGGGCAGCGCTATCCCGAACCGAAAGGGTCAAGGCGTGATCGATTGCCAATCCACTAAAGATGTCACCGAAATCAGGCCCGAGGGGATTGCGCGCCCTAGTAGGCTTGAGACCGAATATACCGCAGCACGATGCCGGGATACGGATGGACCCTCCACCATCATTGCCATGAGCCATCGGAACGAGACGGGCAGCCACGGCCGCTGCGGAACCCCCGCTGGAGCCGCCAGGGGTCCGATGGATGTCCCAGGGGTTATGACTCGGGCCAAACAAGCGAGGCTCAGTGGTCGGAAGGATGCCCAGCTCCGGTGTGTTTGTCTTTCCCACGATGATCAAACCGGATCGTTTCAGACGGGCAACGAGTTCGCTATCATGGTCGGGTGCGAAGTTACGCAGAAAGGCAGAACCCATGGTCATTCGCACTCCAGCAAAAGGCGCTCCCAGGTCTTTGAGCAGAAAAGGCACCCCCGTGAAAGGACCGTCGGGTAGTTTACTTGCTGCCGCTTCGCGAGCCTGTTCGTACATCGGCGTCACCACCGCGTTGAGAGTTGGGTTCAGGCGCTCAATACGCTCGATCGCAGCCTCTACAAGCTCGATCGGTTTGACCTGCTTTCGTCGCACCAACCCGGCGAGTCCAGTCGCGTCGAGGGAGGTGAATTCATTTTCTTTCGCCATAGCTGTTTCTCCTTTCATAAAGGGGAATGATCAAACAAATAACGTTCTCTTTTCTAAGATAGGAGGAAGAAAGATGTTTTGCAAGGAGAAAAACGGGGATGCCTGGCTATTCTTTTTATCTGCCATTACTCTGTGATGTCTCTGCCTCCTGTCCGAGTCGCCGTCCATTCTCCTGAAAAACCTGACGGCCACCCGGGAACGGAGAAGCTGATGGTGTATGTTCCACTCCCCTTTCCGTCCCTCAACTCGCCTTTCACTTCCAGAGTAAACGGAGAATCCCGATACCCTGAAGGGAGGGAAGAATTCGTCGCCGTACCCGTAGCGGTAAAGGAAAGGGAAGGCCCTGAAAGGATCACCTTTCCTCCGGTAAAAGGACACGTAGCAGAGTTCAGATACGTCCACTCTCCGGTAATGGTTACCGTCCCATCTGATTTCTTAGTCAAGGTCCAAACCCCCTTGCCACCACCGCGATCGACAATCGACTGCCAGTTCTCTGTGGTCATGATCGAGCTCTCATCGTTACTGCTGCCGCTGGTCAGCTCATACCCGATAACAAACAAACTGAAGGCGAGTGTTACCGCGATACGAAGGCATACCAATGGATATCGTCTCATGGTCCATCCTTTTTTAGATATTCTTTAATTCAAACTCGTGGGCGTTCTATTTCCATGCCAAGCTCTTTCTGCACTTTCTGAAAACGCTTTTGAGAAAGAAATATTCCGAGTGAAGGAGACAATCGGTTAATCCACCAGTACCTCTTCCACCATAAGGGCACAATAATGATTGCCCTATTTTTTGCAACGGATTTCAACACCTTTTTTGCAAATAGATTAGGGGACATGGGCTTGAGTTTTTCCCACAATGGACGCATTTTTTCGGGAGGAATGTCTATAAGCATTTTTCCGTACTTCCCTCCTTCTAAAATAGGCGTACGAATAACACCAGGACATAAGACACTCACGCGGACCCCCATCTGGGCTGACTCGGCTCGAAGTGATTTTGAAAGACCGACGACGGCATGCTTGGTCGTTGTATAGGCTACGTTTCCAGGACCGGGTAGGAGTCCAGCCATCGAGGCAGTATTAATAATATGTCCAAATCCCTGGTCTATCATCACCCTGTAAGCAGCTTGAATTCCGTTAATCACGCCACCGAGATTGACATCTATGATCTGATTCCAATCTTTGATACCATAAAGACGTACAGGTCCGCCGATGGCGATGCCTGCATTGTTAAAGATATAGTCTAACCGTCCGGTACGCTCGATGGTTTCTTGGACCAGCCTTTCCATGGCAAGAAAATCCGTTACATCTACTTTCACCGCCTTTGCTTTGCCACCAGAAGCCTGGATTTCCGATGCCACCTTTTCTGCTAAATCGGCCTGAAGATCAACCAAGATCACCTCGCTCCCACGCTTTGCCAACTCCTCGGCAAGAGCCCGACCTATTCCTGAGGCTCCACCAGTGACAATGGCAGTGGCCCCAGCAAAAATGCGAATTGCTTTATTTGATTGCATCGTCCTTCCTAAGATCGCCTGGCTTTCCAGCCTTGAAGGCAGCGCACAGACGATGTTTAAAGCCAATGGATCTGATCAAGAACTGACCCGAAACGGCATGAACTGACAAATCTGTACTATTTTTAAACTTAATGGATGGGGATTGCAATGTCTAATTTCGGATTGCGGAATGGAGAGGTGAAAGAGGAAACGTTCTGGTCCCCTTCCAACGATAAAGCATACGCATTTGACGAAACGAGTCCAGCGTTGCATGATTCAAATAATTCGAATCGTTATTATCATGGCTCATACATTTGAAAGAGAGGATACCTGGATAATGAAACAGAAGGTGAACCCGCCTGTGGTGATCGCAGAGGATTGTATTGGCTGTCAACGATGTGTTGCGATCTGTCCGAGTTTTGTCCTGGAGATGATTGAGGGCAAGGCAGCACTAGTTAGGGGTGACTGGTGCATTGGCTGCGAGCACTGTGGAGCAGTATGCCCGACGGCTGCCATCCTTTATAAAGGAACCGTTTTGGACAATCATCCGAGCAAGGGCGAGGTCCCAGCAACGTCTCCTGAGATTTTGGAGCTCCTCCTGCGCGAGAGGCGCTCGGTCCGGCTCTACACCAGCGACCCTGTCCCGGAGGAAATCCTGAATAAGATACTCAATGCGGGAAGGTATGCGCCCACCGGGTCCAATAGTCAGAACGTCCACTATACGGCACTCACGTCGCCGGATCAGATCGCCGAGTTAAGAAAGAAGACGATCACCTTTTACGATAAGATGTTTTCCCGAATCGGGGGACGGTTTGGTATGTTCATCGTCTCTCTCGTGGCGGGTCGAAAGACTGCGGAGTACCTTCGTGAATCACTTCCTAAGACGGAATATGCAAACGAGCTGATCAAGCAAGGCAAAGATCGCCTCTTCCACCATGCGCCTGTGGTGATCCTCTCCCACGCAGAATCCTGGGATAGTTGCTCGTCCTTCAATTGCTCGGTAGCCCTTTACAACTGCTCGCTGATGGCCCACAGCCTGGGGCTTGGTTGTTGCTTCAACGGCTTCCTGGTCAATGCGGCAAACCATTCCTCGAAGATTAAACGATGGCTGGGCATCCCGGCAGATCATAAATGTTACGCATCGATGACCCTCGGGTTTCCGGATGTGAAATACTTGCGCTTAGTTCGTCGCTATCCTGCCCAGGTGGGTCAACTTGCGCGGGATGAGGGTGTCAAGCCCTGAAATATCTCCTCACCTTCCAAATGTTTCGCAACCCCTTCCCTCGCCAAATCTCAGATTGAGGAATACGTCTGCCCGCCCTGCACCATGTTAGGCATAAGTTTGAGATCAACACCTCGAACATCACGGCTCAGTCAAAACTCTCGCTCCACTTCTGAATCAGGAATTCGATCAGGAAAGGCCCTCTACGGCAGCAGGCAGCGCGAAACGCGTCCGCAAAACTCTCCAGCGACTCGACTCTGACCGCTTCCACGCCCATGCCCCTAGCAAGCCCTACCCAGTCAAGATCAGGACGGCCGATGTCGAAGAAGGTGTCTGAGGCGCGTCCGGGCGTTGCGCCCCCAGTGCGCAACTCGCCGTACAGGATCTTGTACACGCGGTTGGCAAACACAACGTTCACCACGTCGAGCTTCTCGCGGGCCTGCGTCCACAGCGCCTGCAGCGTGTACATGCCAGCCCCGTCGGCTTGGAGGCAGACGACTTTGCGGTCAGGGCAGGCTGCCGCAGCGCCCGTGGCGCACGGAAAGCCATGGCCGATCGCGCCGCCGGTACTCTGAATCCAGTCATGGGGCGCCGCGTTGAACGTGGCTGGAAAGACGGCGCGGCCCGAAGTCACCGCGTCGTCGGCGACAATCGCGTTCTCGGGCAGCAGGGCGGCAAGCGTCATTCCGAAGGCTTCCGATTCGAAGCGGCCGCTGACGATGCGTGGCCTTGGGCCCACCTCCTCAATCCGTATGACGCGCGGCGCCCCGATCTCGTCCGCAAGTCCTTCCAGTGCGGCCACGGCGTCCTGGTCCGGCCGCGCGAGCACGTGCGTCACACAATCCTGCGGCGCCATGAGGCTGGGTTTTCCGGGATAGGCGAAGAAACCCACCAGCGGCTTCGCGCCCACAAGGATCACATGTTTGAGCCCACCGAAGGCCCGCAGGGCTGTGTCGACTACGTACGGAACGCGGTCCACCGGCACCCTGCCGCGACCGCGGGCCATGCGCGGCACATGCGTGGGAACACGCAGCTTTGCGCCGGTGGCGTTCGCAACTCTATGGGCAGCAACGAGACCTGCCTCACTCAGAGTCTGTCCGCTGAGGAATAACATGGCAGGTTCACCCGAACGAAGGACCCGCGCCACCGTGCGGACTACTTTAGACGCCACTTGCGGCCGTGGTGACACCGGAAGCGGCACAGCCGGGCCGCTCCCCTCGCTCCACGCTACATCGGCCGGCACGATCAGTGTCGCGATCTGACCCGGAGGGGTATGCGCAGCCTGTACTGCTGCGGCGGCATCAAAGGCAACCTGCTTCGCGGAGCCGCTCGTCCTAACCCAGTGCGACACTGCACGGGCGAGCCCTTCGGTATCTGCGGCCAGCGGTGGATCCAAAGGACGGTGGTAAGAAGCCTGGTCGCCGACGATGTTTACCATCGGCGCATTTGCCCTTCGCGCATTGTGCACGTTCGCAATTCCGTTGGCAAAACCTGGTCCGCAGTGGAGCAGCGTCATCGCGGGTTTCTCCGCCATCCGCGCGTAGCCATCGGCGCAGCCCGTGATAACGGTCTCGGCCAACCCGAGCACGCAGCGCATGCCCTGTACCTTGTCAAGGGCAACGACGAACTCCATCTCGGTGGTGCCAGGATTGGCGAAGCAAACCTCAACGCCAGAGGCGATAAGGGTTCGGATGACGCTTTCTGCTCCGTTCATACCTTCCTTCCTTTCAGGGAACAATTCTTATCCATGAAGAAAATCTACCCATTTTGTAAAAAGGTGTCAATGGCGCTTTTCAGTTGGAACGTTATTTCAAATCGGAAAGAGTATGCTATTTCACTTCCCAACCCCAATAGCACGAGGCTTTAGTTCTCAGGGTTTCTTAAGAGGAGGCCTTCACCCTTATGGTTTAGAAGAGCCCACAAACTGTGAACGGACGATCAAAAATTGTCCGATCTGGGAACATCGAAAATATACGGTATCTAAAATATCTTATAAATTAGAACACTTGCAAAAAAGCGGATTGTTGGCATCAAAGTTGCTTTTTTACCCATTGAAGTTGGCTCGTCTGAGGGCATGCATATGGAAAACGGTGAATATTATATTATTCTCGAGACAAATGAGGATCCCAACTTTCCAAAATTGATACTGGGGTATATATTCGATGGGAAGACGGTGGAGATTTATAAAAACCGAGAAACATACATCGTCGTGAATATGAAAACGGAAAAGTTCCTCACGTGCATAGGTTATGAACATGCCCATCATGTTTTTGAGGAGTGTGTAAGGAAACTGGAACCTGAAGGAAGCGCATAGCGTAAAGTTCGCATTCCCGACCGTAAGCCCGCCTGCCCTACCAACCAACAGGCGGGAGGGTGATGCTGGGTAAAAGCCCATATTCACAAGGCCATCCTCTTATACGTTCGTACATATAGATCCGTAAGCACATCTGCCGCAATTATTCTTCGGGTCTATCGTGGCCAGGAAAGGCTGATCCGCATTCACGATCTCTTTCAGAAGACTGAAAATAACCTGGCTCAGATTCACGAAATGCTCCTTGAACTCACCTTCATCTTTGAAAAGCGGAACTTCAATGCAGGAGTCGATCCTTGTCTTTCCAAGGAGTAAGAACATGCAATCGATCTTTTCCGGTTCTTCTCCTGTTAACATAGAATAAAGGAGAAGATAGAATGGGAGCTGGAGACTGCCGATGGCTCCGCTCCAAGAATCCCTGTTTTTGAGATCGAGCCTATTGTAACGGATGATCAGGTAATTTTTGTTAGCCGAAGTCTTATAATCGAGAATCGCTGTCCTCTCTCCCCTCTTCTCGACCCTGTCGAGCCGCGCCCGGAGTTTGAAGGAATCCTTCGTCACATCGATTCTCTGCTCGAGGCCCAGGATTTTTGTTTGAAATTCCCTTAGCTTCGGCATCTGGTAATTCTTCATGAAATCTTTCAAATGGCCCTCCACCTGGTTCCTGAGCAGATAGATTTCACCCGTGGGGTCTTTACCGTATTGCTCTTCGAAACGCATTCGGATGACCTTCTCAAATTCCTTAAGATTCATCTCCTTCTCCGTCAGGACTGATCCTGTTTTCTCCTTGAAGTAATCGCAGAGGACCAGGTGAACAAAGGATCCAATCTCCTCCTTCTCGAATTCATCTGAAACGGCCTCTCTTTCCCTCAGGCCGAGGACGTATTCGTAATAGAACTGGAGGGGACAATAGAGGTAGGTGTTTAAAGAACTGGCGCTGAAACGATAGCCCTTTAAAAAACTTATCACCTCCGCAGTCTTGTTGATGGGATGAGGGTTTTTCTCTCTCAGGTTAACGGCGTACTGGATGGTCTTCACATACCTTTTGTCATCCCTCACTTTTTCTCTCTTTTGCCTCTCCCAGAGGAGCCTTTCAACAAACCTGCTCCTCTCCTTCTCATCATTTTCAACGTAAAAAAGATGACACTGTTTTCCTCCTCTCACCAGTGTATCGAAACTGTAGAACATGATCTCTTCCCTGTCCAGGTACGTGGGGAGTCCCAATATCTGCCTGGCTTTGAACGGCAAGAAGGAATCCTCTCTTGTCGTGTCGGGGAGGATGCCCTCGTTCGCGTCGAGGAAGAGGACGTTCTCGAATTTTAGATTCCTCGTCTCCAAAAACCCAAGAACCTGCACCCCTCTCAAAGGCGTTCCTGTAAAAGGAGTGTAAGAGGTCGCGATGTATTTCTTAAAAAGAGTGAAATAGCTTCCGACGTCCTGAAATTGGATCCCCTTCATGAGGGACTTGGAAAGGATCTCCAGATGGGTGATGAACGATTCCGAGTAGGGGTAGAAAAAGGGATGGAGACGGGCGGTGCTGTTCTGATAGAGATATTCCACCACCTCTTTCAGTTTTCTGGCAAAATCTTCCACATCTCTAAAAGAAAGCATCTTCCCGATGGTCTGGCCATGGATTGCCTCCAGGTGGTCTCTCATCATCTTCAGGGTGATCCTCGGCTCGACTCTTAACACTTTTTCTTTGATAGAAGCGAGTATGTCCTCATCATTCTGCAACTCTGACAATGATAGAAACTTCCTGGTGCGCCTCTCCATGAGGGTTTCCTCGATGGCATGAAAAAGAATCCTGGTGATGTCTGCTCTTCCCTGAAAATAGATGTTCTTCGTGTAGGGATGGAGAACGAACTCCAGGTAATAAGGGATATAAAGCCGACCCCCGTCCATAGTGGTCACCACTTCCATGAGGTTGTTGAAAAAACCAAAGAGAGGAGTCCTCTGGAGAGGGTATCCGAGGGAGACGTTGTAATTGTCCGGATCAAGGAGGCTCAGAGCCTGGTGGAAAAGGGGAAGCAAGGCTTCCGAGGAGGGAAGGACAATGACCGTGTTTTGGTCAAGCTTTTCATTCCGGTCGATCCTGTCTTTCAACAGGGTGCTAATACCGAAGACCTGGCCATGAGAATCCGGGCTCTGATGGAAATGGATTTTAGGCTCGGCTGCGGAGAATCCTTTTTGAGCCGTCATTCCAAGGTCGGACAGCTTCTTTTTCATCCCCTCTCCTTCCTGAAAAATGAAGAGAGTGTTTTCTTTTTCCATGAGGGATCTAAAAATCTTTTTCTCCGACTCTGTGAGGGCAAAAAAACCTGTGAGGATGACTCTTTTAAAACGATCAAGATTTAGACGGTCGATATTCTCCGAAACAACCCGGTATCTCGAGGACCTCGTAGAAAAATGGCCTTCCTCTATCCTCTTATAAAACGTCTCGTAGAAATAGGAGAGAGATTGGATGCTTTTTGCTGTGGGTTCGGGTATGTTCTCTCCTGCGATGCTGTCGATCTCTTTTACTTTCTGGGGGGATATCCTTTCAATATAAAGTTCTTCAAGGTCATTGTATAGTTTCATCCCGACAGGGAAGAAGGTGTCGGGAGTCAGAAAGTGCTCCCTCCCCAGGAGATCCGGCGAGGCTGCATGAATGGCGTAAAGGATCGAGATGGCATCGATGGCTTCGAGCTTTCTTCCTTCGAGTCCCAAGGATTCGTCATGGACATGTTCGACGAATTCATCCATAGAAAGGATGACAGGCGGTATGAAACTCGATTTCTCTCTATCCGCCAGGACTTTCCTGAGAAAGTGCGAAGGCCTTTTGCCCGGAAAGATCACGAGGCTCGAAGAAAAGTCCTTTCCAATCGGGGTCAGATGCTCGGCTACCTTCTCAATCAGATTCTCTGATGGTGAAATCAAAAGGAAGTTCATTGTTACCCACAGTCACTTCACTCTGGTTATCGCTTTCAGGTCTACGTAAGCGACGATTCCTTCGATATTCCTGTCCGGATAGATCTCCTTCAAGATACGCATATAATTTTTGATCTGGGAGACGTATTCTTTTTCAGCTTCTCGATCCGTCCCTGTTTTATAATCGATCACGAATATCCGACCTTCTTCGAAGATCACCCGGTCTATCCTGAAGAGATTTCCCCGGAGGTCTGAAAAGTTTTGCTCCTTTTTGACGACCCCGGCCGGCGTGGCCCGAAAATAGGGGCTTATCTCTTCATGGCTCAGGAATTCAAGAAGATTTCTCTTCATGGCTTCTATCGGATAGTCAGTCATCATTTCATCATTCACCCGATTGATGATCCGACCGAGTTGCAGCTCTATGTTCTCTAAGCCATCGACAAAATAGAGAACCCTGTGAATAAACTCGCCTCTCCGCCTCTCCTCCAGGTTGAGCTCCTCGACGCCTTCAAAAGGGAATTTCATTGGATCAGGATGGTGATAGAGTTCCATTCTCCCGTGAGTCGTTTTTGAAGATCGGGGTCGTGGAACACCTTTCCGTCCGGTTTGAGAATCCATCTCCCTCAGGAGGTCTATCGGAAACTGATTTCTCCTCCCTCGAACTCCGACGATATAAAGTTCGTCCTCCGCCCGCGTAAAACCCACATAAAGGGTGTTGAGCTTGTTCACCAGATCCTTGAGCCTTTCTTCTTCATATTTCTCTTGAAGAAAGCGGCTCGCTTTCATGATCTGCTGGTTGATCTTGAGCAAATAGACTCCATCCGCCTCCTCATCGAGAATATATTTGAAACCCCTCGGGATCTCCTCATACATGAGAATAATACCTACCGGGAACCCTAAACCTTTCGCCTTGTGGAGGGTCATCACCTTCACGGCATTGATTCCTGCTGGGACATCAATCGTCCAATCCAACTCCCCTGCCTCTTCGTCAGAGGCGTATTTGAGGAAATCACCGGGATTGTTTCTGCCCTCCCCTTCAAAATTTTTAATCACCTCCAGGATCTTGATGAGGGTCGCCTCCTCTTCCCTGAAGTGATCGAATACCTTGTAGAGACAGTAAATCTCGTTCACCAGATCATAGAGAGGGAGATAGCCTGTTGACTTGAAAAGAGCTTCAAAATAGAACTCCCAAAGGTCAGGGAATTCCTCCCGAAAGGCTTTATAAAGGGGGGTTTTCTCCCGGTTCCTGAAGAGAAATTCATGGAATACATCTAATTCGAAGGCCTTTTGATTTCTTCCCAAGGTTTTTCTGAAGATCTCTCCAAGAATAAAGCATGCGAAGGAAAGATCATCGGGCGGAGAATCGAGGAAGGTAAGCAAGGCCACGATTTCAGCCGTGAGCCTCCTCGTCCTGATGTCAAGGCTGCTATAAGAGATGAAGGGAATGTCCACCTCGTTGAGCCAGGTCGTGATATTCACCACGTCTTCATTCCGATAGGCCAGGACGGCAATATCCGAGTAAGAATACCCTCTCTGGATCAAATCCTTTATCAAATCCTGGATCTTGTCTTTTTCAGCGGGTTCGTTATCTTTCTTTTCGCATCCGATGACTTCCACGTAACCAAAACCCCTTCGGTCTTCCTTCACCGTTTGCTCATAATCTATCAGTCCGCTCCTACTGGCGGGATCCCGGTATCTGTCATGATTGGCAATCACCTTTTTGAAGAAGGTCTTGCTGAAATCGACCACCGCCTCCAGGCTCCGGTAGTTGACCTCCAGCTCTTTCACCTTGTGGAGAGCGGAGGAAAAGGGATTGGTGGATTCGAGTCCCTTCATAATTCCATAGTCGGCATTCCTGAAACCGTAGATCGCTTGTTTAGTGTCACCCACCGCAAAGAGGCTTCCGCCCTGGGAAAGGGAGTTCTCGATAAGGGGAAAGAGATTGGCCCACTGGATGGGAGAGGTATCCTGAAACTCGTCGATCAGATAGTGGTAGATCGTCTCCCCGATCCTGAAGTAGACATCTGGTACGATCTCACGGTCGAGATAGTCAGAAAGCTTCTTGTTGATGTCATGAATGAAGATGGTCCCTTCCCTTCTCTTCACTTCCTCGAGGATGTCTTCGAAGGCCTTGTAAGTTCTCAGGTAGGGACCGTAGTAAGTCGTCGCATAAAACTCGATATATTTCTTTATTTGATTTGTGAGTAGGTCCCAATGTTCGGATATCTTTTCATACCGGATCATCTCCCCTTCTTTTTTAGGTTTGATGACAGGAACATTTAAAAGACCTTTATCGACAAGATCGGGGAAGACATTGTTCCTCACCATCTCAAGAATGTTGTAGAAGGAGCTTCCTTTGCTTTCCGTGAGCCCCGATTTTTCAATCAACCCGTTCAGACTCTCCGCCGTATCCCGAATCTTTTTCTTGATCGACCCAATCTTCTTTTCTGCATCGATGATTTTGGCCTGTTTGACGATACCCGAGAGCTGATGGTAGAGTCCCACCGTCTCCTCAAGAAAATCCTTTGAGGGATCCCAAGGATAAGCAGATTCCCTTCCCTTGCTTTCCAGCATGATCTTCAGGAGTCTCTCAAGAAACTCAGCTTCTTGAGTATTCTCCCGGACCCCTCGCAGAAATCGATTGAAGGCGTAGGCCATGATGCTCTCCGGGGCCATGACCACGTCAAAGTCAGGGTTATAACCGAGATTGACTGCCGAGGCCTTGTAGATGGAGGTCATGAAACTGTCAATCGTCTTTACCTGAAATTCCGTATAGCTTTTAAGAATTCCATCAATCGTCGCCCCGGCCTTTCCTGCGAGGTGCTCTTTTTTTATGGAGACGATCTCAGAAAGTGCTTTAGTCTTTTCGGGGTCTTTGAAATAAAGGTCCTTAAGCCATGAGAGGATCCTCCCTTTCATCTCCTTCGCCGCATTATTTGAAAACGTAATGGCGAGAATATTTCTGAGATGGTTCTGAGGAATTTTATCGGAAAGGAGGAACTGGACGAACCTCTCCGTGAGCGAGTAAGTCTTTCCGGAGCCCGCAGAAGCCTTCAATATGGTCACCTGCGGAAATGGGATGGATAAATCTTTTTCAAGAACTGCATTGGCCATGGTTTTAACTTGAGAGGGTGGCTCCGCTCCAAAGTTCGTCATTCTCCCGGAGCTACAAAGACGGAACCCAAGAAGTCTTAGTCATACAAAATTTACATCCTCTAAGACACCCTGTCAATTCCCCCTTCCGTTGGAAACAACCTGTTTGAAATCTCATCAATCACTGGGCTAAAATGAGAATAATATGTTGCGACGATTGTCATGAAACCTACTCTTTTGGAAATGGCTACAAAAGCGCTCACCCCCTGGGGTCAGCGTCGCCGTTGCCGAAGCGGTCCGCCTTGGCTAAAGCTTTAGCGCAAGCAGGCCGCGATCCACCGTGCAGATCGCGTCACGATCTCTTTAGAAAAATGAGAAGAGGCGGACGATTTGGTAAATATGGTGAGATCAAAAGATTCGAACGATTGCGTCGAAAACAGCGCGCTGTCCTTCCGCTGAAACCCCTCAAAAGACTTCCTGGCAAAAAATCTCCCAAGGCTTAGAGAAATCGAAGGTGTGGAATACCATAAAGAGGAGAGGACGGTGTGTTTGAGTCTATAAGGTCTTGAGCATCTCTTCCGCAAAATCTCTTAGATCGCTGTCACTGGCGGTCATGGCTAAAATGTCCACCTTGGCTTTGAAGCCCTGCTTCTCAATCGGACTTCTGGCTTCATAGAGATCCTTCATCGCCGCAAGGGCCTGTAACACCTTCTCGGGATCTGAATAATCCAGCAAAAGCGAGAGGGTGCTCCAGTCGTCCGGCAGACCGTATTGATCCAAATAGGCCTTGACAGTTGCTTCAAACTGATCTGTGCCGTGATAACGATCGATGTCATTATGGGCCTTTTGATGTTTCTTGGTTCCTTTCTTTCCCATGAAAAGTTTATCAGCCTCCTTCCGGTACTTTTTCATCACCCATTCGGAACGACGAGATCTCACTCGATCCTGGGGAGCTTCTTTGGGTGCGTATGGACTGCGGTCCCTCCTTCGATCAATCTCTCTCCAGGAAATCTTTTCTCTTTCGTCTTCATCGTGATGGCGAACCATCTTCTTCTCTATCTTTCCGGCCTGGCCACCCTCTTGGTTCCCCCCCACGGGAGAAAATGAAAAAGTGACGCTCCGCTCGCCCCGCCCCCTGCCCATGCCTGTCCCCCGGTGGGCAGGGAGAGAGGGGAGGTACGGAGGGGGGAAGACTAAGGAGATCTCATTTTTTCTGCGCTTTTTACCCAGTTAGAAAGTCCGAGCATTCCTGCTGCGGATTGTAGAGATAGAAAGCAGCAGCTCCTTATTTAAGGCGGGGGGGTGGCTCCGACCTTTCTGACGGGGTTTACCTCAACCCCTTGGGGGGTGAAAACGAGAGTGACGACCTCCCCTGACTTTCCAAACTTCCCCAACGGCTTTCCATTCAGGATCAGATCCACGCCACCTGCATTCCCAAGTTTCATGCGAATCCGATTCGTCGCCTGAACGAAAATACCATCTCCTGGTTTGAAGGTCATCTCTTTTTCCGATTGATCATCTACCTGAAGGCTCACCCATGTCTCCTCAGCTGCTTTAAGCTGGAGGGACAAAGGCTTCTTTTCCTTGACAAAAGTGGTCGCGATAGCCGGAAGAGAAGGAGCAAGAGATTTCTTCTCTTCGACAACAGGTTTTTCTTCTGAAACGCGAGTGGTCGCCGCGGCAGGTTGCCCTTTGACAGACTTTTCAGGGAGGGGTTCCATAGGGGGTTTAGAGGAGTAAGGAGAGAAGAAAAAGAAGATGACAAAGCTTGCCACGATGACCGCTACGACCACCCATATCTGCTTTGTATTCCATAAAATTTTCTGCTTGGGTTTTGAAGGTGGGGTGGGTGAAGCCTTCTGCTCGGGTCTTACGAATTGAGGGGAAGGAGGGGCGGTAGGTTCCCCTTTTAAAGCTCTTTCATAGCGAAGAAGGACATCGTTGGGATCGAGCCTGAGATACTTGGCATAGGCTAAGAGAAACCCTTTCACATAGGTGGCAGGAGGGAGGAGGTCGGTTTGATTCTCCTCGATGGCCCTGAGGATGTGTTCTCTCACCCTCGTATTCTTCGACACCTCTCTCAAGGAAATCTTTTTGGATTCCCGCTGATTCTTAAGATATTTCCCTAAGGTTTCCCTCTCATCCACAGGTAACCCCCCTTCAAGGTGTATGGTTTAAGGCCAAAGGATAACCCAGCCGATCCAGGGCACGAGGGTCTCGAGTCCAGTTTTTCTCCACCTTCACCCACACGTCCAAAAAGACCCTTGTCTCCAAGAAGGCCTCCACCTCTTTCCGGGCAGCCTCTCCAATCTTTTTCAATTTCTGTCCACCTCTTCCGACGAGAATCTTTTTCTGAGAATCTCTCTCGACGTGGATCGTTCCTTTAATGACCACGAGTTTTTTTTCAGGATGCTCTTCAAACGCTTCGATGGTGACAGCCGTTGAATGGGGAATCTCTTGATAGCACTCCCGGATCACCTTCTCTCGAATGATCTCGGAGACCCAGAAGCGTTCGGTCTGGTCAGTGATCATGTCTCCCGTATAGTAGGGTGGCGATTCGGGAAGGACTTTCAGGATTTCGTCCAATAGAACATCTGTCCCTTCCCCCGTAACGGCCGAGACCGGAAATATTTCTTTGAAGGGGAAAAGTCCATGATATTGATCCATGATGGGGAGAAGGATTTTTCTCTTCACCAAATCAATTTTATTGATGACCAGGAAGGGAACACCGCTGCTTGCCTTGAGGGGGTCCATCATCTCCCGATCTTTTTCGACGTGAGGGGCTGTTGCCTCGATGAGAAAAAGAAGGACATCCGCATCCCGAGCCGAAACCATCGCTGTTCGGACCATCCGCTGGTTCAATTCAGGTCCACCATGGTGAATCCCCGGAGTGTCGAGGAAGATAAGCTGACCTCCTTCCACATTCTTAATGCCGAGAATTCGGTCTCGGGTGGTCTGGGGTTTTTTCGCAACGATGGCAATCTTATCACCAAGGAAACGATTGAAGAGGGTCGATTTCCCAACATTCGGCCTTCCCAGGATGGAGATAAAACCGGATTTGAAGGACGCCATAGGGCTAAAATGTCAAATGCCCAAGCTCAAATGTCAAAAAAATCCAAAATTCGAAGACGAAAGTTTTTGATTTTTTTTGAACTCTGACATTGATTTGATCCCGCTTTAGCGGGAGATTTTGAAATTTGGATTTGAAAAACCCACCAGGGCCCTATTCCTAAACAAACCCAACCCTATCTTTCTGTCGAAGACTATGAGGGCAAGGTGAGATCCACTACCTCTTGGATGTGCTCGACTAAGACGAAGTGCATCTCCTCTTTGATATAGTCCGGAATATCATCGAGATTCTTCTCATTCTTCTTGGGCAGGATCACGGTCTTCACCCCAGCCCGTCGGGCAGCCAGTATCTTTTCCTTAATCCCTCCCACCGGAAGCACTCTCCCGCTCAGGGTTAGCTCGCCGGTCATCGCGATCTCACGGGGAACGGGCTTCTCCTTTAAAAGAGAGAGAACGGCTGTGGCAATGGTGATCCCAGCAGAAGGCCCGTCTTTGGGAGTTGCCCCAGCCGGGATGTGGATATGAAGGTCGCACTCCTGATAAAAATTCTCAGGGATACGGAGGGAGGAAGCGTTCGTTCGAATATAGGAGAGGGCTGCCTGAGCGGATTCCTTCATTACCTCTCCCAGGGATCCCGTCAAGATAAGTCCTTTGTCCCCCTTCATTTTAGAAGTCTCGATAAAGATGATGTCTCCTCCATTTTCTGTCCAGGCCAGTCCTGTGGCCACGCCGATGCGGTCTTTCTCCTGAGCGACTTCGCGGAAGAATTCTCGCGGTCCCAGAAGCTCCTCAACGGCCGCCTCATCGATGTTCTCTTTCGGGGTATTTCCCATGGCCAATGCCTTAGCAACTTTTCGACAGAGGGTAGCGATCGTCCTTTCCAAATTTCGGACCCCTGCCTCCCGGGTATATTCCCGAATGATCTTGTAAACCGCCTCCGGGGTGAAAAAGAGAGGGGGGTCTTTCAACCCATTCTCCTCTTTTTGGTGAGGGATCAGAAATTGAAAGGCAATCTTCTCCTTCTCCTCCTCGGTATATCCTGCCAGATGGATCACTTCCATCCGGTCCAATAAAGCGGGAGGAATGGGCGACAGGGTGTTGGCCGTCGTAATAAACAAGACATGGGAAAGGTCAAAAGGGACATCCAAGTAATGATCGGTAAATGAAAAATTTTGCTCTGGATCAAGGGTTTCAAGAAGGGCCGAGGCTGGATCTCCCCGGACGTCTTGGCCGATCTTATCCACCTCGTCGAGCATAAATACGGGGTTGGAAGTTTCCGCCCTCCGGATTTCTTGAATGATCCGGCCTGGAAGCGCTCCTACGTAAGTTCGACGATGCCCCCGGACCTCCGCTTCATCCCTCACACCTCCTAAGGAGATACGGATAAACTTCCTCTCCAGAGCGCGGGCGATGGAGCGCCCCAGAGATGTCTTACCCACACCGGGAGGACCGACGAAACAGAGAATGGGGCCCTTCATGGGTTCCTTCAATTTCTTAACGGCTAAGAACTCTAAGATCCGCTCCTTCACTTTTTCAAGGTCATAATGGTCTTCATCCAGGATGACCTGAGCCCGGCCGAGGTCAAGGTTATCCACGGTCTTCTTATTCCATGGCATCGTGATGAGGTAGTCGAGATAGGTTCTGGAAACGGTATATTCCGCAGAAATGGGATTCATCCGCTCCAGCCGGTTGATCTCTTTATAAGCGATCTCTTCCACCTTTTGCGGCATCTCGGCATTTCGGACTTTCTCCCTGAGCTCGTGGATCTCAGCCAGATAAGGATCCTCTTCAGTCGCCTCCCTCTGTCCCCTTTGGGGAGGACGAAAGGAATGATCTTTCTGAAATTTCCCTCCCTCTTTTCCGGGGTTGAGGAGGGGATGAGGTCTGGTCGGGGAGGATTGGATCTCTCGATTGAAGCAGTGAAAGACTTTTTTCAGTCGTTCCATGGGATCAATGGTCTCGAAGATTTCTTCCTGCTCCTTCAATCCCAAATGAAGGGTAATGGCGATCAGATCAGCGAGTCTCCCGGGCTGGTCAATTTTATCGAGGGTCTTCAATATCTCCTCGGGAAGAGGTTTTCCCATGGAGAGTGAAATTTTAAAAAGGGCTCCTATGCTTTGAACAAGGGTTTCAGAAAGAACAGTCCTTTCTTGCTGCTCGTTGATCTCACTGACGTCTGCCTTGAAATAAGGGGGCTCCCGGGTAATGTCAAGGAGAAAGACTCTGGAAAGCCCCTCCACCAGAATCTTCATCCCTCTGTTTGGCAACTTGACCAACTGGAGAATCTTACAGACCGTCCCAACCGAGAGGAGATCCTTGGGTTGAGGATCTTTGAGAGAGGGGTCACGCAGACCGACGCATCCGATAAGACTATTTTCCAACAATACCTTATTCAAGATGGCTAAGGCTTCATCAGACTGGAAAAAAAGTGGGGCAACGACGTAAGGGAAGATGATCGTTTCTTTCACGGGGATGAAGAGAAGTCGTTGCGGAATGGAAATGCTCTCTGACTTATAGAGATATCTCACACGAAGCTCCGGCTACAAATTGAAAAACAGAAATTATTATACGAAAATAATGGAATTTGTCAACGAAGTTCAAAGAGCTCTTTTAGGCAAGACCAGGCTTCCGGTGTGTCCCAGTCTCTTTCTCCCACAATCTTCCCAACCAGCATCCCTTCTTGATCGACGAGGAAAGTAAGAGGAATCCAGCCCCTCACCCCGTATTGGTCCATGACCTTCTCCTTCAGGAGCAAGAGGACAGGAAGGGTGATCTTATTCTGGCTGACGATTTTTTGAACGGCTCCTTTTCTTTCTCCATCTATAGCAATTAAAAGAATGGTCAACTGATCTCTCTTCCCCGCGGAGAATTTCTCCAACGCAGGAAGTTCTTCCTTGCAGGAGGTACACCAGGTGGCCCAAAAGGTGATAAGAACCGGCTTCCCTTTGAAGCCGCTGAGACTGACTTGCCCTCCGTTCAAACTCCTGAGTGAAAAAGCAGGCGCTTCTTTTCTTTCCTGAAACCTTTGGACACCAAAAGAAACGCAGGCAGGATATTCCTTTCCGGAAAGGGGAGCAGCCCTTCCAGCTTGGAGGAAGGGAATGAGCAAAATAGCGGTTCCCATCCCGATCGACAATAAAAGAGCAATTTTTCTTTTCATTCCCATCTGCAAATAGAAAGGCTAATGGAAGCCTAAAATATATTCTTATCTCCGTCAACCCTCCGGGTACGATGAACGACGAACAAAAAGCGAATCAAAAATATTTGAAATTTCCCCA
Source organism: Thermodesulfobacteriota bacterium (assembly GCA_035319625.1). Lineage (GTDB taxonomy): Bacteria > Desulfobacterota > BSN033 > BSN033 > UBA1163 > UBA1163. Next base: position 3,838 of record DATHCH010000066.1, on the reverse strand, counting down.
TGGATACCCTCCCCCTTGACGGGGGAGGGCGAGGATGGCAGTGTCCGAGGGGAAAGGAGGCACCGGGTGGAGTTATCTTCTAAGCAATCTCTCCTTGAAAAGAGTCCTTAGACATGATAATGATAGGATGATCTATTTAATCCCTTGGATGTGATCTGTTTAGCTTTAAGCACTAATTGGAGATAGATCTTAGAAGAAAAACCCCGGATTCACATGTGGGAGTCCAAGAAATATGGAGCGGCAATCGTTTCTGCCTTTTTCGGCACGAATAGGAGGGTTCTATGGCGGGAGTAAACAAGGTCATCCTCATCGGTAATCTGGGTGCAGATCCTGAGGTGAAGTATCTCAGCAATGGCACAACAGTGGCAAATTTTCGGATGGCGACCAGCGAGAACCGGGTCAATCGATCTTCCGGAGAAAAAACGACGATCACGGAATGGCACCGGATTGTTGCCTTCGGACGACTGGCTGAGATTTGCGGAGAATATCTGAACAAAGGCAAACAGGTCTATATCGAAGGTCGAATTCGAACCCGTTCTTGGGAAGGCAAGGATGGAAACCGCAGGTATACCACTGAAATTGTCGCCAGTCAGATGCAGATGTTAGGAACGCCGGGAGCCTCTGTGGAATTACCCGAATCTGAGAAAGAGTTGGGAACCAACCAAGAGGGGAGCCCCCCGCCCGATGACGATGTACCGTTTTAGAAGTTCGGAGCGATTAGTTCGGAGTTAGGAGTCTTTTTTAGAATCTCCGAACTCAAAACTCCGAACACCGAACTTTTAGAACAGATACCTTCTCATGCTGACATTCAGGAGAAGCCCCACCCCAATCAGCGTGGAGACGATAAAGGACCCGCCGTAACTCAGCAGGGGGAGGGGAATTCCTACCACCGGCATCATCCCAAGCACCATTCCAATGTTGATGAAGACATGCCAGAAAAGCATCGCCACCACGCCGAAAGCAAGGATGGCACTAAAGCGGTCTTTGGCTTGGACGGCGATACGAAGCCCCCACAGGATTAACGCCACATAGAGCCCGATGACGAAGAGAGATCCGATCAATCCCCACTCCTCTCCCAGGGCAGAGAAGATAAAGTCCGTCTGTTGTTCGGGGAGAAAGCCCAGCTTGGATTGGGTTCCTTTCATAAAACCCTTTCCAAGAATTCCTCCCGATCCCACGGCAATCTTCGATTGCATGAGATGGTATCCCGCACCCAGCGGGTCCAAATCTGGATTGAAAAAGGTGATAATTCGTTTCTTCTGATACCCCTTTAGAAAATTCCAAAGGACCGGTACGGCGGCAGCTTCAGTCATTCCGATGGCGAGCAGAGAGGACCATCGAATCTTAACAAAGATCAGGACCGAGAAGAAAACGAGGAGAAGGATAATGGCTGTCCCCAGGTCGGGCTGTTTAAGGATCAACGCCATCGGCAGCAGAAGGAGGAGAAAGGGTAAGGGAAGTTGCTTCAAAGAATACCCTTCTCGATCCGCGGGCCGATGAAAAAACTTTGCCAGGGCCAAGATGAAGGAGATCTTGACAAACTCGGAAGGCTGGAAAGAGAGGGGACCTATTTTGACCCACCGCTGCGCACCCGAAGTGATCATCCCATAGGCGAGTACGATCAGCAAAAGGACCAATGCGACTGTATAAACGATATAAGCGAAATCGGAATAGAAACGATATTCGACGAAGGCGATCGTCACCATCGCGGCCAATCCGATGAACAGCCAAAAAATTTGTTTGAGGTAAAGGGGAGCCCCGACCGTCTCTATTTTTACGGCAGCACTGTAAAGATTGAGAATGCCGATCGAGGCGATGAGGAGCACCATCCCCAATAACGTCCAGTCGAAATGGGTGAAGAGGCGTCGGTCAATCTGCATAGTCTGAATCGTTTGCCTCCCCCGCCGTCTTCTGGGGAGGCAAAGGGTTAACGCCAAGATACTGTTCGATCACTTTTTTAGCAATCGGGGCGGCGGCGGAAGCCCCAAATCCTCCATGCTCCACCAGGACGACCACCGCGATCTTAGGGTCTTCAAATGGGGCATAAGCTACAAACCAGGCGTGATCACGAAATTTTGCTGGGATTCGATTCATCTCTCCCCTTTTGAAGTCCTCGGGCATGGCAACCACTTGGGCCGTACCCGTTTTACCCGCCACCTTGACCTCTTGCAGCGAACAGGCCGACCCTGTTCCATGAGGCTCGTTCACAGCTCCCTTGAGAGCCTCCTGGATAATTTGAAGCGTCTTCTGCGAAACGTTCGCTCTTCCTATTTCCTGAGGCGGATACTCTTTCAATACGTTCCCATAGATATCTTCTACCTTTTCCACCACCTGGGGGAGGAGAAGCTTGCCTCCATTGGCAATGGCTGAAATAAGCACTAACAGTTGAAGAGGCGTCACGTTCAGATACCCCTGACCCACAGAAAAGGAAAGGGTCTCGCCGCTATACCATGGAGCTCCCAAACGTTTCTTCTTCCAGGAGGTGGAGGGGACGGTCCCGGGTTTCTCATGAGGAAGCAGGATACCTGTCGCCTTCCCTAAACCAAACTCCTTGGCGTAATGAGCAATGAGATCGACCCCCACTTTTAAGCCTACTTGATAGAAGTAGATATCGCAGGATTCAACGATGGCCCGATGGAGGCTGAGGGTTCCATGGCCGCCTTGCTTCCAGCACCGAAAATCCCGATTTCCGTAAGGGAAGGTTCCAGCGCAATGGAACTGTGTATCCGGAGTAATCACTCCCGATTCCAGACCTGCAATGGCAGTGACGATTTTGAAGACCGACCCCGCAGGGTATTGCCCCTGAATTCCCTTGTTTGTAAGAGGGTGATAAGGATTTTCCACAAGGGCTTTCCATTCTTCTATCGATATGTTTCTCGCAAAGGGTTCAAAAGAGGGCTTGCTCACCATCGCTAAGATGCGCCCCGTTCTCGGGTCCATGGCAATAAGAGCTCCGTTCTTATCCTGATAGGCTTCCTCAGCCGTCTTCTGGAGCTCTAAATCAATTGTGAGCGAGAGGTTGTTTCCCGGAAAGGGTTCGACCACCCCGAGGGGTCTGACCTCCCTTCCCAGGGCATCGACTTCAATCTGCTGGCCCCCGTCCACTCCTCGAAGGTCATCTTCCCACCGGTACTCGACTCCATATTTTCCAATCAGGGTACCCATCCGATACGGAGGTCCCTTGGACTGTCTCAATTCATTCTCATCCGCCTCTCCAAGATAACCGATGAGATGACAAGCCAGGTCCCCATAATCATAGGCTCTCCTGGGCCTGACGTCCACGAGAAGCCCTGGGAGATTAACCCGATTCGATTCGAGGACGGCCAGCTCGTTCCAATTGATATCTGATTTAATCTTCACCGGTCTGAAAGGTGCCCGTCCCTTTTGCGCTTCGATTTTTTCCTCGACCTCGCTCTGTGTCATATTCAACATCTCTGCTATTTTGGCCAACACCTCTGGATTCGCCTTGGCATCCTCGGGGACCAGGTAGGCTTCGAAGGAAGGACGATTATGAGCCAAAACACGTCCCTTTCGATCCAATAACATTCCTCGATCGGCAGGATTCTCAAGAAGCCGAATGCGATTATTTTCGGATAAATGCCGAAGCTCGCTTCCCTTGATGACGTGAAGGGACCACAGACGGATGAAAATCAAGAAAAAGGCCAAACCGACAAAGATTACAAAGTACTTGTGTCTCCCTTTGAAGTCTTCCATCTTTTGGGTGTTCAATTCCATCATGGCCGATACTCTCCCTCCACGATCCCCTGCTCGGACTGACGGGATAGTAACGGTGATCCTTTTCGAAAAACGAAGAAAAGGAGAGGCGTGACAAGGCCAG
>DATHCH010000065.1:0-4503 GCA_035319625.1 Thermodesulfobacteriota bacterium | reverse complement strand
GGGCGTTGCACTCCATCGCAGTGGGTTGTGTGGAAAGTCGGCTTTCCTTTCGATTTTGAGAATCGGGTTAAAAGTGATCGTCTGCTGGGCATGGGAGACCCTCAACACAGGACGGAGGATGACGGGAATCTGATATTTTTCGGAAAGTTCAAAGGCGATGGGTAACATCTGCTGGGCTTCTTTTGGATTGGCTGGATCGAAGACTGGGACCTTTGCGAACATGGCCATGAAACGAGTGTCCTGTTCGGTCTGGGACGAAAAGGGTCCGGGATCGTCGCAACTGATAATCACAAAACCGCCTATTGTTCCGATGTAGGCAGCACTCATCAGCGGATCGGTGGCCACATTCAGCCCCACCTGTTTCATGGCCACAGCCGCTCGTTTCCCTGTGTACGAGGCCACTAAGGCGTTTTCGAAGGCCACCTTTTCGTTGGTGGACCACTCAACATAGATGTCCAGGTTATTTTCCTTTTTGAAATGGACCACAGCAGGAAGGATTTCTGAACTGGGAGTTCCCGGATAAGCTGCAAAAAATTGACATCCGCTCTCCACGATCCCCCGGGCGATCGCTTCGTTTCCTAGTAAAACCTTTTTTTCTCCCTCCCGCATGGTTACCTCATCACGATGGCCACATCGGCCTAAGTCGGTTCTCCTCTACTCCCATCCTCATCACTCGAATTCTAACTGATTCGATTAAGGACCTCAATTCCTTTCTGAAGCGTTTCATCGGATGCAGCAAATGAGATCCTGACATGGGTATTTCTTTTGGAAAAGACATTTCCTGGCACAATAAAGAGATTCTGTCGAATGGCTTTCTCTACAAAGGCCTCTGCGTTTCCTCCCGGGACCTCTGGGAAGATATAAAAAGCACCTTGTGGCTTTTGGACATGAAACTTTTCTTTTAGCCCATTGTAGATCAAATCTCTTTTGTTTTTGTATCTTTCAATATAACTTTCCACGCTGAAGTCCAAGGCCTTGGTCGCTGCTTTCTGACCAAAGGAATTGACACTGGAGAATGTATACTGCTGAAGGGTAATCATCTGTTGGAGGATCTCCTTAGGCCCGGCCGCATAACCCAGTCTCCATCCGGTCATTCCCCAGCCCTTTGAGAATCCGCCAAAAGTCAATGTGTTCTCATAGAATTGTCCTATACAGGGACAGGAAGGGGCATCGAAAACAAAGTTATCGTAGATGTCATCGGACAGAATTAAAAGATTTCTTTCCCGGGCGATCCGGACCACCCTCATCAGATCTTCCTTCGGAAAGATGGCCCCAGTGGGATTATTTGGACTGTTGACGATCATAAACTTCGTCTTCTTCGATAATTTCTTAACGAATTCTTCCTCCTTCAGTCGAAAATCAGGATAGGTATCGACGAAGACAGGAAGTCCTCCCATCAGAAGAACCTGATATTCATACATTACAAAAAATGGATCGGGGATGATGACTTCGTCACCCGGGTTGATGAGGGCAAGGCTGGCCAGGAGAAGGCCGCCGGTCACTCCCGCTGTGACCATTACTTCCTCGAAATGTATCCCCTTCTTCTTTAAATGGGAGGTGATCTTCTCCCTCAACTCAGGGATACCCTGCGTGGGAGTATATTTGTTGAAGCCTTTTTTGATCCACGCAATGCCTTCCTCTTTGAGAGGTTCTGGGATATCAAAGTCGGGTTCTCCGATGCTGAGATTGATGGGATCCTTCATCTGGCGTGCCAGATCAAAGATTCGCCTCACCCCAGATGGTCTAATATTCCTTAACCGATCAGAGATCGTCATCGGGTTACTCCCCTTCTTCTTTTGTCTCTTTCGCTTTTTCGATGAGCTCGAGAATTGTATCAAGCCTCGTCTTGGTCGGAGGTGTCAAGGCGCATTGGATTTGGTCGATGGAATAATGTTCACCCAAGAATTTTGATATCTCTATTCTAAATTCCCAGCAGACCATAATTTTTCGACATGGAAGATCTTCGTTAACGGTTCGACAATATTGGAATGGGACCTCGCCGCCTAATTGAGGACAGCGGATGATGAGGCCATCATGTTCTTCAATCATGGGTGCTTCGGTAGACTTTGAGGAATTTGGTACAAGCTCGTTCAATAAAAAATCCTACGGACCCAGAAGGGCCCGCAGGATTCCAACACTCATTTATCCGACAACCTTTCCCTTCTTCATGATCTTCGGTTTTGGCCATCCTTCAATATCCTTCAGGGATTTCCTCATCTCTTCCTCTGGCAATGGGTAGTCAACGAGTTTCCCGCTGAAATAAGATTCATAACCACCCAGATCCATGATGCCATGGCCGCTCCAGTTGAGAAGGATGACTTTCTCTTTTCCCTCTTCTTTCGCTTTTTTCGCTTCTTCCACCACCACGGAGATCGCATGACTGGTCTCCGGAGCAGGGATGAAACCTTCGGTTCTGGCCCAGAGAACCGCGTTTGCATAGCATTCCAGTTGATTATAAGCTCGCGGTTCCAAGAGCCCATCGATGATTAATTGGCTGACGAGGGGAGCCATCCCATGGTAGCGAAGCCCTCCGGCATGGATGGGTGCCGGGATAAAGGAATGTCCGAGACTATGCATGGGAACCATGGGTGCCATTCCTGCATTATCCCCAAAGTCATAGACAAACGGTGCCCTCGTCATGGTGGGGCACGAAGTTGGCTCGGCAGGGATAATCGTGATCTTGGCGCCGTTTATCTTATCCAGGACAAAAGGAAAGGCGAGACCCGAAAAGTTGCTTCCTCCACCCGCGCACCCGGTGACGATATCGACCTTTTTCTCTCCAAATTTCTCTAACTGCTTCTTGGCCTCGAGACCGATGATCGTTTGGTGCATGAGGACATGGTTCAAAACACTTCCAAGAGAATATCGGGTGGCCTTGGAAGTAACAGCATCTTCAACAGCCTCGCTGATAGCGATCCCGAGACTTCCAGGAGAATCCGGCTGCGCCTCCAGAATCTTTTTCCCCGCCTGGGTGTCTTTGCTCGGGCTCGGGACGCAGATGGCTCCCCAGGTATTCATCATCAAGCGGCGATAGGGCTTTTGGTCATAACTGATTCTGACCATATAGACCTTGCACTCCAGGCCAAAGAGACAGCAAGCAAAACTAAGTGCGCTTCCCCATTGCCCGGCACCGGTCTCTGTCGCAATCCGTTTAATCCCAAAAACCTTGTTGTAATAAGCCTGGGCAATAGCTGTGTTCGGCTTATGACTTCCCGGAGGGCTTACCCCCTCATTCTTGTAATAAATCCTGGCGGGTGTTCCCAGGGCCTTTTCTAGTGCATAAGCGCGATGAAGAGGGGTAGGCCTCCAGATAAGGAGTTTCTCCATCACTTCTTGAGGGATATCAATCCACCGATCCTTGGTGTTAACCTCCTGTTCTATAAGATTCATAGGGAAAACAGGGGCAAGATCCTGAGGGCCAATCGGTTGTCTGGTGGCCGGGTGGAGAGGGGGTTGCAGCGGTGTGGGCAAGTCTGCTTGAATATTGTACCATTGTTTAGGGATCTCGTCTTCTCTAAGAAAAACCTTATACTCCTTCATAATCTCCTCCTTTCATTCCCCAAGGAATTCAATGAAGCAACGAATAACCTTTGTCCCACAATCACCTCCTCCCCCATCCCGCCTTTTTCATTTGAAATTCTGTATACTGTATCCAGAACGACCTCCTTTTTTATACGCCAAGGGGCTGGGCTTGTCAAGGGTTTTTTGGTGAGCGAATTGACTCAAATTAAATGTTACCCGTTTGGTCAGACAAAAGGTATCGTTGACTCATAATTCATGTTACCCGACAATGCCCCGTTCAAAGGGGGGATTGTCATGAGTCCACGAGCCAGAATGGAATATCTCGAGACCATCTACTTAAGATACAAAAAAGCCTCGCTGAAACAAAAGACTCTGATCCTTAACGAATTCTGTTTAAACTCTGGTTACCACCGAAAGCATGCGATCCGACTATTAAATCATCTCAAGCGGTTTTCCAAGCCTAAACCTAAGAAAAGAGGCAAGCCGTCAAAATATAATAAGCCTTCGGTCTTAGAACCCCTAAAGAAAATCTGGCTGGCAGCCAACCTGCCTTGCTCAAAGCGTCTGAAGGTGATTCTATCTCTCTGGCTTCCCTCTTATGTCAAAGAATTTGGTAGCCTATCCTTAGAGGTGGTGAAAGCGCTCCATCAGATCTCACCAGCCACCCTGGATAGACTTTTAGAACCTACCCGAGTAAAATACAGGGCCCGGGGAAGAACCACTACCAAACCCGGCACCCTCTTGAGAAAACAGATCCCCATTAAGACCAACCAATGGGATGAGACAAAACCGGGATTCCTGGAGGCCGATACCATCGCTCATTGCGGAGAATCCCTCTGCGGCATGTTCGCCTATACCATCGACTGCGTCGATATCGCCACCGGCTGGACCGAACAACGAGCCGTCTGGGGAAAAGGAGAAAGGGACGTCTTAGAACAAATGAAAGATATTGAAACCTCCTTGCCTTTCCCCTTGCTTGGC
>DATHCH010000064.1:0-3364 GCA_035319625.1 Thermodesulfobacteriota bacterium | reverse complement strand
GGAAGAGTCCCTTCACCGAAACCGATGATGAGGTCCACCTTCTTGCTTGATAGAAGCTCTTTGGCTTTCTCTCTGATCTTAGCTTGAATTGCTTTTGATCTTTCTTCCGTATTCAACATCTGTCTTCCTTCTGATTTTATCGATAGGGTTCAAGGATTCCAGGGTTCCAGGGTTCAAGTGTTTAAGATCTTTTCTTGACGCCTCGACTCCTTGAGTCCTCATTCTTCTAATTTCACAAACTGTTTTGCCGGCCCTAATTTCTTAACATCCCGGATCACCTCTTCAACCACCTGAGAGAACTTCGTTCCTTCTGCAGCGGAGACCCAGGAGAACTGCACGCGGCCTTCTTCAATGCCGAGATATTGGAGGAACGACCTCATGGTCGCTGACTTTCTTCTTCCCACGTAGTTTCCGGTGAGATAGTGGCAATCCCCCGGATGGCAGCCGGAGACCAGCACGCCATCGATCCCGCTCTGGAGCGCCTTGAGAATAAAGAGTGGATTGATGCGTCCGGAGCAGGGGACGCGGATGACACGGATGTTGGGCGGATACTGGATCCTCGACGTTCCTGCAAGGTCAGCACCCGCATAAGAACACCAGTTACATAAGAAGGCCAGAATTCTTGGCTCCCAGTGATTTTCCATCCTTGTACTTGACTGTTTATCGTCCATTGGAGAGATCCCAAATTTCAAATCGAATTGTAATTTAGTGATCCGAATCTATTTCTTTTATTTGTCATTCCGGGCTCGACCCGGAATCCACTGTTTACAGACTGGATTCCCGCTGGAGTTTACCCAGTACTTGATACGGGGCGGGAATGACAACCCCTTCTCACCGTCGCCCTCTGCCGCCAGGGGAGAGAGGTTTACCAGTTAACTGCCAGTTCCATGATCTGTGCGACCACCTCTTCGTTCGTGAAGCCTTTCAAATCGATGGAGCCTGAACGGCAAGAGGCGGTGCAGGCCCCGCACCCCTTGCACAAGACTCGATTGACCTGGGCCACCAGTTTTTCTCCCACGATCGTTCTCTTGAAGACAATTTCGATGGCCTTATAGGGGCAGACTTCTTCACAGAGGCCGCAGCCGATGCATTTCCTCTCGTCCACCTCCGAGATGGTCCCGATGGTCTCGAGTTCCTTTTTCGAGAGGTAAGTCAAAGCCCGTGAGACAGCCGCATTGGCCTGACTCAAGCTCTCCTCAATCGATTTTGGGTTGTGGGCGAGCCCTGCCAGAAAGATTCCCTCCGTCGCAAAATCGACGGGCCTCAGTTTCATATGGGCTTCTAAGAAATAACCATCCTGATTCAACGGAACCTTCAGCATCTTTGAAAGGCGTTCGTTATCGGGAGAGGGTACGATCCCCGCGCTGAGAACAAGAAGGTCGGTTTGGATGTTTAGGGCATCCTGCAAAATGGGTTCGTGAACGGACACCTTGAGGTCTTTTCCTTCTTTTTCCACGCGGGGTTCTCGCTCTGGATCAATCCGGATGAAGATCACTCCGGCTTCCCTGGCCTTTCGATAATAGTCTTCCTTAAACCCATAAGTTCGAATATCCCGGTAGAGGATATAGACATTGGTTCCAGGATTCATCGATTTCAGTGTTAAGGCATTCTTGATTGCCTCTGAGCAGCAAATGCGGCTGCAATAAGGCCTCTCTTCATTCCTCGACCCGACACACTGGATCATCACCACGTTCTTGAGAGACTTAAGATCCTCAGGACGGAGGAAGATTTTTTCTTCCATCTCCTTCTGCGTGATTACACGTGGATCCTTACCGTAAAGGAATTCCTTCGGCCAATATTCCTCGGCCCCGGTTGCCACCACAATGACGCCGTGGTCGATTTCCTGAAGCTCCTTACCTTTACGGAGTTTTGTCTTGAAATTTCCCACGAAGCCATCAACACTTTCTGTCTCGGTTTGGGTCATTAGATGGATGCGCGGGTCTTTCTCCACGTTTTCGATCAATTGTTTCAAATGAGATTGGACGTCATCTCCCTCCAAGGTGAAGTGAATCGCTCTCGCCTTACCCCCGAGCTGAGATTCTCTCTCTACCAGGTAGACCTCATATCCGGCCTCCGCTATCTTCTTTGCGGCAGTCATCCCGCTGAGACCTCCACCGATGACCAGCGCCTTCTGAACGACGCCGATCATCTGGGTCTGAAGGGGTTCGAGGAGGGCAGCCTTGGCCACGGCCATCCTCACGAGGTCCTTTGACTTTTCCGTCGCCTCCTTGGGTTGCTGCATGTGGACCCAGGAGCATTGATCCCGGATATTGGTCATTTCGAAGAGATAACGGTTGAGGCCTGCCTCGCGAATCGTGTCTTGAAACAGGGGTTCGTGCGTTCGGGGAGTACAGGAAGCCACAACGACCCGGTTCAACCGATTTCCCTCAATCACCTGCTTGATATGATCCTGGGTATCCTGGGAGCAGGTATAAAGGTTTGCCTCCGCATAGACCACATAGGGCAACGTTCGCGCATACTCGACGACTGCGGGAACATCCACGATACCACCGATATTAATGCCGCAGTGGCAGATGAAGGCGCCGACGCGGGGCCCTTCGTAGTTCGCATTTTTCTCCGGGACGAACTTCTTTTCAGCGACGAGCGTGCCTCTTGCCTCCGCGAGGAGGGAAGAAGCCTCTGCGGCTGCAGCGCTTGCCTGGGCCACTGTCTCAGGGATGTCTTTGGGCTCTTGAAAGGCGCCGCACACATAGATCCCTTTTCTGGTAGTGGACGTGGGCTCAAAGGTCGTCGTTTTGCAGAAGCCATGAGATTCCAGTTCAACGCCGATCCGCTTCGCCATCTCAACGGTCTCTTGAGAAGGGACCATCCCTACCGAAAGGACGACCAACTCAAACTCTTCCTCGACCAATTTTCCTTCGTCGTTCATGTAGGTGACGAGCAGGTTCTTCGTTTTCAAGGATTCTCTTATCTTGGAGACCATGCACCGGATGAAACGGATCCCGTACTTGGTCTTTGCACTCTCGTAGTAAGCGTCGAAGCCTTTGCCATAGGCCCGAACATCCATAAAGAAGATAGTGGGCTTGACGAAATGGACATGCTCTTTGGCGATGATCGCTTCTTTCGTCGCATACATACAGCAAACCGAAGAACAGTAGCCGTTTCCACAATTGGAATCGCGGGAGCCCACACATTGAATGAAAGCGACCTTCTCGGGAATGGTTCCGTCGGAGGGACGAAGGAGATGGCCTCGGTGCGGCCCGGTGGCGCTCAACAGCCTCTCAAATTCAATGCTTGTCACCACGTTGGGAAAAACGCCATAGCCAAACTCCGGCCGGAGATGGGCATCGAACATCTCGTAGCCCGTGGCCAGGATGACAGAGCCGACCTCGATTTTTTCGAC
>DATHCH010000063.1:0-2585 GCA_035319625.1 Thermodesulfobacteriota bacterium | reverse complement strand
GTCACTCAGGACAAGGTCCTTCTCCTACTTAACGGCAGCCTTTCCAGCACGTATGCTCCAATGATTCAGGTGGCTCAGCAGTTCAAGGTGCCGCTTCTTTTTGCTGGCGGCGTCTGCCCTGCTGATGTATATCCTCCGAAGCCAGATCCTTATCTTTATTGTTCAACTGCTTATGGAACAAAGTATGATAGCCGTTTTGCCCTTTCCTTTATCAAAGGAGAGGCAAAAGGTCCTATAAAGTTGGGCCTGGTGGGCATGAACATCCCTGTCTCGCGAGGTGAAATTGACTTCGCCGAGGAGCTATCAAAAACCATGGGGATCGAAACCGTGGACAAAGAGATTACACCTCCCGCTACTCCGGATTATAGTCCCTTCGCATCCAAAATTAAGAACGCGGGTGCGAATTGGGCTTATGCATGGGCTCCGTGGGGGTCAGAAGTGAGGCCTTTCGAAGCATTGCGGAAACTGGGTTGGGACGGAAAGTGCCTTGCTTATGGCCATACACCATCAGAGGATGAACTCAAGCGACTCAAAGACGATGGTTTCTATGTTTTCGGGACGAACGCTTTCTTCGCTGACAATAGCGACATCCACAAAAAAATAAGGGCAGCCAGTGAAAAGGAGAAAAGTATCTTTCCGTACACACAGCTTACAGAAGGATGGATTGCTGCAACAGTTCTGGAGGAAATATTGAAAAAGACCCCTTGGCCTCCAGACCCTGAAAAGGTCAGGACAGCTATGAATCACATCAAAGTTGATCTCAAGGGCCTTAAGGGAGGTCCTCTGGCATGGACCATGGACAACCATTTCCGGACTGCCACCTATTACCGAGTTTATAGGTGGGATTCGAAAAAGAACGGGATCATCATTGTTAAAGATTGGACGCCTATACAAGTGAAATAAGTCTGAAGCACGAAATTTCATCTCATCCCCAATCCCCCTTTTCAAAAGGGAAATAAAATGTCCGCCCTTTTGAAAAGGGGGCGGCAAGAGATTTTACGGAACCTTCAATAATGCAGCTTCTTGTAAACACGACTGTCTTAGCTTCATTATATTGTCTCATCTGCATCGGATACGTATTCATTTACAGAGCGACCCGTGTCCTCAATTTGGCTCACGGGGAATTGATGGCCATTGGAGGTTATTTCATTTTCACGGTTGCACTAAGTTTATTTTCAAACCCTCTCCCGTCATTTTTTCTAGCCTGCATTTTTAGCCTGGTCCTTGGTTTTGCCATATACTTTTTTCTGATGCGGTTCATGGCTGGGGAATCTGTATTCGCCGCGGTTCTCGCTACCATTGCCCTTGGAATACTTCTGCGTGGATTAATTACTTTGATCTGGACTTCCCAACTTTGGCATCCTCTTCAATATTTGGGCATGGAGAATGCCTCTCATCGACTAACAGGAGAAGCAGTGATTTCAACCTTCGGCATCGTAAAGGTTCTCGGCGCCGCTCTTCTCTATTTAAGCCTATTTTTCTGCCTCAAATTTACTCGCTGGGGGCTCAGGATGAGGGCTGTAGGAGAAAACCCTTTATTAGCCTCCAGAAGAGGAATTAAGCTTCACAAGTACTATGCCTTCTCATGGGGAATCGCTGCCTTTACTGGAGGTTTTGCAGGAATGATCCAGGCATGTGATTCCGGGTTGGAGCCAGGCATGTTTGTCATTGGCTTAAAGGCTTTCCCGGTGGTGTTAGTGGGAGGACTGGATAGCTTCGGGGGAGTCATTCCTGGCGCCTTTATTGTAGCTTTGGCAGAAATTCTTGCAATCAATTATATCAGTCCTCAGGCGAGTGAGTCGGCTCCGTTTATCGTATTATTGGCCATGTTGTTGATTAGACCCTGGGGGATATTGGGTACAAAGGAAGAATTGGAAAGAGTCTGAAATGGTCTTTGCAAGCGGATACTTTAAGACGTCTTACATGAGTGACCTATCTCTTGTCGAGACGAGGACGCACTGGATATTTCTAAGCGTTCTCATCATCGGGTTGGTCATTTTTCCTTTCATATCATCCGTATTTCTTCTGGACTTGGCCAACCAGGTCTTTCTGGCACTCATTGGAGCTATGGCATTGATGTTGCTCACCGGATATGCAGGACAAATATCCCTTGGACATGCGGGATTCATTGCAGCAGGCGCATTTACCACTGCCATCCTTTTTAAAGAAATGAAGGCACCCATTTGGATAACTTTTCCAGCTTCAGGAATTGTTGGAGCCATACTCGGAATTATTTTTGGACTTCCTTCTCTAAGATTAAGGGGGCTTTACCTGGCCCTTAGTACATTGGCCATGCACTTTCTCGTAACATACTTTGGCTCGGAATATGAGACAAAGAGGGGGTTCTCTACAGGTGTTGTCATTTCACCTCCGTCCCTTGGCCCATTTAAGATAGAAGACCCGCGCGTGTGGTACTTTCTTCTTCTCTTCATAGATATCATAGCGCTCTTATTTTCAATCAATCTGGCACGTTCCCGTACCGGGAGAGCCTGGAGCGCTGTTCGGAACCGTGAAGTTGTAGCCGAGGCGCTTGGGATTAAAGTACCCTTTTCTAAACTATCTGCGTTTATCACAAGTTCTGTGAT
>DATHCH010000062.1:0-12404 GCA_035319625.1 Thermodesulfobacteriota bacterium | reverse complement strand
AAGTGGATGGAGATGGTGAGGGATCGGGGGCTACATGAGAGGTGTGCGATCCTGGCGGGGGTGACGCCGTTTAAATCGGTGGGGATGGCGAAATACATGAAGAATTCGGTGCCTGGGATGGACGTGCCGGATGGGATGATCGAGAGGATGAAGGGGGTGGCGAAGGAGAAGCAATCGGAGGAAGGGATCAAAATCTGTGTGGAGACGATTCAGAAACTGAGGGAGATCCCAGGGGTGCGGGGAATCCATATCATGGCGATCGAGTGGGAGGAAAAGGTAGCAGAGATCGCTAAAGGTGCGGGACTGCTGCCAAGGCCACAGTTATAAGACAGGTGTCCGTGCCTGCACGCCGCAGTGCTGGGCGTTACGGCACGCGGGCGTGACGCGTGTCCACAATAAAAACCAAAAACGGACACAGAGAACGGACACGATGCGAAGGGATGCACCTATGCAAACGGTGTTGAACACTGATTTGGCCCAAGCCATTAAAAAAGAAACTGGGGAGAATGTCTTTCTGTGCTACCAGTGTCAGAAGTGTTCCGCAGGTTGTCCAGTGGTCGAACACTTTGATCTCCCTCCCAATCAGTTGATGCGGGCGATTCAGTTTGGTCAAAAAGAGATGGTTCTTCATTCGAATACCATCTGGCTCTGTGCCATGTGTGAGACCTGCGCTACCCGATGTCCACATGACATCAACATCACAAAGATCATGGATGTTTTAAAAATCATGGCGAAGAATGAGGAAATCGAGCCAAAAATCCCCTCTGTTCCTCTTTTCTATCAAGCGGCTATGAGGGGAATCAAGTGGTTTGGGAGAATGTACGAAGCCGGCCTGATGGGAGAAATATACTTCCGTCAGATGTTATCCGGTGAGCTCAACTATCAGCAGGTCTGGAAAAATGATTTGCCAATGGCTTTGAAGATGTTTAAGAATGGGAAGCTCAAAATCTTTCCTACTTTCGGAAAGCCAAAGATCAAGGGAAAGACGGCGCAGAAAAAGGATGGGATCGCTTACTTTCCGGGCTGCAGTCTTCATGGTACTTCAAAGGAATATGATCTCTCCACTAAAGCTGTGTTTTCTAAACTTGGGGTTACCCTCCACGAACCAGAAGGATGGGGTTGCTGTGGAACCACCCCTACCCATTCCACAGATCATTTTCTATCGACATTGCTTCCCATGAAGAATATCACCTTGATGAAAGCGGAGGGGTTTGATCATGTCACAACCCCCTGTCCTTCCTGTTTTCTCAGGATGCGGGTCGCATTGAAGGAGACCCAAGAAGATAAGAATCTGAAGGAGAGGGTGAGTCAGGAGATCGCAAACCTTTCCTACAATGGAATGAAGGTTGAACATCTATTGAATACGATTACAGAAGGAATCGGTTACCAACAGGTAGTTTCAAAGCTCGTCCATCCCGTGAAAGGACTTAAGGTGGTCTGCTACTATGGATGTATCATCACGCGGCCTCCAAAGATCACAGAGGTAAAAGATTACGAATATCCCACTCAGATGGATCGATTAATGAAGGCGATCGGCATTACACCCCTTGGTTGGTCTTATAAGACTCGATGTTGTGGGGTCTCACTTGGAATCTCACAGCTTCCGATTGCTCTGGAGTTAAGCAGGAGAATTCTTAAGAATGCAAAGGGTGTTGGGGCGGATGCGATCGTGGTGGCTTGTCCGCTTTGTCATGTCAACTTAGATGCCCGCCAGAAACAGATTGAAGAGGAATATAAAGAGACCTTGCATCTCCCTATCATCTACTTCACCCAGTTGATGGGGTTGGCCTTCGGCTTGAAATCAAAAGAATTGGGTCTCGACAAACATTTCGTCGATCCCCAGCCACTGTTAAACAAGATTGTGGGCTAAAAGCGTATAGCAATCGTCTCAATATTTGCTCTTAGTTTCTTTATCAATGTGTTCCGACAATGCCAAGCTCTTTTTCTAAAGCTGCAAAAAGTTTGCTGTAGAAATCTTTGCCTTCTATTGTCTTTTCTTCTTGTTTCACCGTTGTCGCTTCAGTTCCAGCAGGGACCAATCCAAGAAGTATCCCCTTACTTTTGTCAAAACCGAGAGAAATTCTTGTGCGCTTCTCCCCCTTACCATTCTCTTCTCCTCCTGCCTACCGGCAGGCAGGAGGAGAGGGTGGGGTGAAGCGCGAAATCAGGGGCATGGAAAAAGAAATACTGCGTCCGTTTTAGTTATTTTGTTAATGGGTGAAAACCAGTTTCAGGAGTATATTCCGGAAAGAAGAAAGGCAGAACCATCTCTGGTCCTGCCTTGATTGTTATTTAATGCTTTGGATACAGATTTATTTCCTGGATCTTCTCCAAACGTCCAATGAAGCAGAGGCGGAACGATGAGATCACAACCTGCTCCATCCGGAGTGAACCTATTCAGAAAACGACAACTAAAACGTGTAGGCGTCGTAAACGACTGCATTACCTAAGCGCATCGCAATAGCAATAGCCATGGCCCTGTTTAGCCAAGCATATTTCGGTGAAGCTGTTTCAAATGCCATATATATCCGAAAATAGTAAAGGTTAGGATCGACAACCTCGCCCTTAGCTACCTTTGCCATGACGTCAGGGGGACCATAACGATACCCTTTCGTCTGAAGATAGATTAATGCGCCATCGTCGGCCTGGAGTAAGTATCGGGTGTCGATGATCGCCAGACCATCCTTCGTTACAATCTGCCAGTCGGCACCGTTATTGAGGATCGCACCCTTAATTTTTGGGCCTTCGAACTTCCCACCGGTTATGGGAATGATTCGGCGCCTGCCAAGGTCTGATGTCTGGCCTAACTCCCATATTGGCGCAATTAAATCAACATACCAGCGGCCCAGGTATTCGAGCTTCGGCTTCGGAGGCTCGAAACCCTTGGTGTCAGCAATAGTTTTTGGGGCCTGCTGTGCCATACATATTTCTGGAACCGCAATTACCACCAAAGCCAATGCAACGATAATCCATTTCTTCATAGTCCTTCCCTCCTTTTGCTTGTGATTATAGTATGCTGTTTTCTACCCTCGCTGGTCAATCGATTTTCCACCTCCCTTCTGTCTCACGATATTTTATTGCGCAACACCAATAGGAATAATAAGCACCATTCCAATTTGAAAGGGTTGAAGTTAGATAGGAAAGGTTGGTTTGAAAGCTTATCTTCTGATAAAAGCTTACTAATTTTGGATGGAAACGTCAACAGGACGTGGCTACACATCATAAACGTATAACGGAAAAGTCAACGCTTAAATACGGACAACTTTAGATTCACCAGAATCCAAAGAAAAAGCTTGACAAATTCATATATAGGTGTATAAAGGTATACACCTTTGAAGAGGAGGGGGAGGCATGATAACCAAGATAAGAACCAACATCTTTCTAACTAGGGTTCAACAAAAGAAGCTTAGAGGATTATCAAAGAAAACTGGGGCCCCGGTTGCTGTTCATGTGAGAAGGGCTATTGATGATTATTTGGGGAGGTTTGAGAAGAAGGAGAAAAGTAAATAGTCTATTTCTCGCTGACAGGAGTCTTTGGAGATAGTGAGGGGAAGTGAATCTGAGCCTTGAAATGGGGAAAACGGTATAGATAGCGCAGCGCGTGAGAAGTTCCTTTTCTTTGTTTGTCATTCCGGACTTGATCCGGAATCCAGTCTTTTTAACTGGATTCCCGCCGGAGTCTACCGCGTACTTGATACGGGGCGGGAATGGCACCTTGAGAAATAAGCCAAGAAGTGTCGGACGCACTACACTATCCAAGAAAAGGAGAGGTGTCCTAATGAAATCCTTATCAGTTAAGTTTGTAATTGTCAGCGCAGTCATCGGGTTTGCTATCTTCGGCTATGCGGAAGGGTGGGGAGCGGATTGGAAGCTGTTTGCGGAGACGGATTTGTATGAATGTTTCTATGACGCTGGGGATACGGCTCCCTCATCAGAAAACATTGTGGATGTTTGGACAAAATTGGAATATACGAGGAAAGGTGTAAACGGGATTGTGGCGAAGTTCGGAAAACATTATGCAGATTTGAGTTATTCATTGGAATTATGGGAAATTAATTGTGCCGAAAAGAAGGATCGTATTTTATCGATTACCGAATATTCCGCAGAGGGAAAAATTTTATACGCTGATTCGGCTGAAGAGAAGCTCCCGGCCTGGAAAATTATTCCCCGACAATCTGTTGATGAGAGTCTATACAAAGCAGTATGTAAATAAAAAAGGATATCTTACTCTAAATCCATCTGGAAGGGAATGGGGTAATCACCTGTGAAGCAGGCATAGCAGAAGGATTCGGCATCCTCCCTCATGCATTTTTTGAGACCCTCCAAACTTAAATAATGTAAGGAACTTGCATTAATAAACTTCTGAATCTCCTTGATCTTGTGCGAGGATGCAATCAGCTCCGATCTTTTCGGCGTATCAATGCCGAAGAAACAAGGGTTGGTGATGGGCGGAGAGCTTATTCTGACATGAACCTCTTTGGCGCCGGCATTTCGAAACATCTTATTGATCTTTCGGCTGGTGGTCGCACGGACAATGGAGTCATCCACGGTGATAATCCTCTTGCCCTTTAACAATTCTTTTACCGGGTTCAGTTTGATTTTTACGCCGAAATGCCGGATTCGCTGTTCAGGTTCGATGAACGTCCGTCCGATATAATGATTTCTGATCATCCCAAGTTCCAGGGGGATTTTTGATTCGGCCGCGAAGCCCAATGTGGCCGGAAATCCGGAATCCGGGACAGGGACAACCATATCCACCTCAGCGGGTGATTCTTCGGCAAGTTGGACTCCAAACGCTTTTCTGACCTCATAGACGTTCCTGTTGAAAAGAAAACTGTCCGGCCTGGCGAAGTAGATAAACTCAAAGATGCACTGCTGACGTGGCTTGTGTGGAAAAGGCTTGAAAGATTTTATTCCATCTTCATTGATAAGGAGAACCTCTCCCGGTTCGATCTCCCTCAAGAACTTAGCGCCGATAAGGTCAAAAGCACATGTCTCGGAGGCAGCCACAGGTGCGTCCTTAATCTGACCGAGAACCAAGGGCCTGAAGCCAAAAGGGTCCCTGGCGGCAATCATTTCCTTCTCCGTCAAGATGAGCAAAGAGTAGGCTCCTTCGACCTGTTTGAGCGCATGGACGGTTCGCTCCAAAAAGGTTTTTTCCTTGGAACGGGCAATGAGGTGAACGATCACCTCCGTGTCCATGTTCGACTGGAAAATGGATCCTTTGGATTCGAGTTCGCTATGGATGAGAGACGCATTGGACAAATTTCCGTTGTGGGCAATGGCCAGGCTACCCTTATAGTAATCCACCACGAAAGGCTGTGCGTTCTTGAGCTCGCTCGATCCAGCAGTGGAATAACGGACATGACCGATGGCACTTTTCCCGGAGAGCCTCTTCAGAATTTCCTTGGTGAAGACTTCAGAGACCAATCCCATCTGGCGGTAGTGATGGAGCTGCCTATTGTCTGACGAGACGATCCCGGCACTCTCCTGACCGCGATGCTGAAGGGCATAGAGGCCCAGATAGGCAAGATTGGACGCCTCAACGTGATCATAAATCCCAAAGATACCGCACATGGTTCTCTCTCCAAACGCACGGCGCAAAGCGCTTAGCGCATAGCGAATGTGTATTGTTGCTTAACCGCTCAGCGCTATGCTCTATGCGCTATGCTCATCGTCGTACCCTTTTGGGTGTTTTCTGTGCCAATCATAAGCTGTTTTAACGATCGTTTCCAGGTCGGGGTATCTGGGAATCCATCCCAACTCATGTCGAATCTTCTGTGAACTCGCTACCAGCCGAGCAGGATCCCCTGGTCTCCTTGGTGAATCGACGGTCGCTACGTTTCGCCCAGTTACTTTTCTCACTGTTTCGATCACTTGCCTCACAGAATACCCATTCCCATTCCCCAGATTATAAGTCCCGGAAATTTTCCCTTGATCTAATTTTTGAAGAGCTAAAATATGGGCATTGGCGAGATCAGTGACATGAATATAGTCACGGATGCAGGTTCCATCCGGAGTTTCATAATCCGTGCCAAAAATAGGAACGGAAGTCGTGTCCAAAGCTGCCTTGATCACCAAGGGTATCAAGTGGGTTTCTCGAGAATGGTCCTCTCCCAGTTCACCGTCTGAATCGGCTCCTGCAGCATTGAAATACCTGAGAGAGATGAAATTCAATTTATCTCCATCGTGAAAAGCCTGGAATACCTTTTCAAAAATCCATTTAGTTTCGCCATAAGGGTTTGTCGGAGCGCAAGGATGCCCTTCGGAAATCGGAATTTCTTCGGGCTCACCATAGACTGCTGCAGACGAAGAAAAAACAATTTGCTTTACATAAAATTGTTCCATAATTTCGATAAGCTTCAAACCATTCTTCACATTATTGTTGAAGTATTTCAACGGATCCTGAACGGATTCCCCGACCAAACAATCCGCTGCGAAATGCATCACCGCATCGACGGAATTGGCTTGAAACACCTCTGCAAGTTTTTCTTGATCAGAGAGGTCCCCTTCTATGAAGAGGGCATTTTTAATGGCTTTTCGATGGCCGGTTTGGAGATTATCAAAGACGATGGGCTTGTAATTTTGATGCAGAAGTTCCTTGACGACATGGCTTCCAATATATCCTGCCCCCCCTGTGACAAGGATCGTTGACATTTAATCTTTTTATAAGGGATTTCAGACACATTTGTCAATGAGAGAAGGTAACACAGCTTCTTGTATCTGTGTAATCGGACTGAAATCTGTGTAATCAGAGATTTCTGGCGTTTTCCCAGGAATCTTATATCTCTTTCAAGCGGACGTTTGAAGGTGATTTCTCGACGGTTTCCGAAATTTGTTGAAGATACTTTGAAATTTTGTCGGCCTCTTCAGACTGATAGTTAGGGATCCTTGTAATTCCGTACTTCTCATATTCATCCAGAGCGACTTTAACGGTGATGTTTTCAATCGTACGTCCCGGTTGAAAGGCAATCTCGCTCTTGATTCCTCGTATGGTCTCGACCACCAGGCCCACGGTGGTCAATTCATAGAGAAGCTGTCGTACAAGTCGAACCGGAATCTCCAACGCATGGGCAATTTGAACGGCACTCAAGGGTCTTTCTCCAAGAGAAAACTTCTTCGTCAGAAGGTGAAAGATCCTGAGCATGAGGAGTTTTTTCGATGACACACTGATCCGGGAATAGTCTGGATGAAAGCCGAATGTTTCATAATGCTCACTGGCATAAGCGATTTCCGCACCGAAAAGAACGATCATCCAACTCATTTGAAGCATACCCAAGAAAAGAGGCAGGGCAGCGAAGCTCCCGTAAATGGCGCCATAGCTTGCCACCCCGATCTGGAATTTAATGTATATCCATTGAACAATTTGGGCAATCGTCCCTGCAAAGATCCCTCCCACAATAGCTGACCTAAGCGGAATTTTAGTGTTTGGCATGATTAGGTAGAGCATCGTTAGGAGCGTCCAGATGGATACATAGGGCAGTAGATTCAACAGGAGAAGAATCACCTTTCCGAAAACTCCCAGGAAGGCGATTTTGTTGACGATCACTTTCACCTGACTTGCCACAAGGACGGTCACACTGCTTGAAATGATAAGAAGAAAAGGGCCTAAGACCATCATTGCAATGTAATCGCTAAATTTTCTTGCTAGGCTCCTCGATCGCTTTACTTCCCAAATCTCATTCAAAGATTCTTCGATTTTTCCCATGATGGATATCACTGTCCAGAAAAGCAATACTATTCCGACTCCCGCGATCAAACCTCCCTTCGCCTGTTCAAGGACCCTATGAGAAAATGTAATAACCTGATTGGTGATATCCGTTTGCCAATTGGCCTTCGCTGCAATTTGGAGGATCTGTTTTTCGATGAGTTTCTCAAGACCGAAACCTTTAGCCATCGCAAAAGCTACGGCAACGACAGGAACCACATTGAGTAGAGAATAATAGGTCAAAACCGAGGCGGTCTTCTGACAATTATCTCTCATAAATCCACTTGATGACAAAAGAATAATGCGCAGGTACTTAACGAAGAAGGTTTTTACGGGCGGGAGATCTTTGAATCGGATTTCCCAGATACCAATCTTAAAGAAGTTAAGAATGCGTGATACCATTGTAATTCTCCTGTTCGACTTTGTTACGGTCAAACCCCCTCACCTTTGTCCTGTCCCCCCACCACGGGGGAGAGGGAAGGCTAAAGGGCGGAGGTACAGTTCGGACAGCGCGTCGCCTGAATCGGGATCTTTGAAAAACAGTAAGCACACTCTTTCGTGGTTGGGACAGGAGGTGGAGCTTCCTCTTGGCGCTTCAGTCGATTGATCGTCCGAACAAGCAGAAACACGGCAAAGGCGACAATCAGAAAGCTAGTGATGGTGTTGATAAACACACCGTAGTTCATGGTCACCGCGCCGGCCGCTTTCGCGGCGCCAACCGATGCATAAGGGCCAGCCACCTTACCTTCCTTAAGCACCGCGAAGAAGTTGGAGAAGTCGATTCTTCCCAGAAGCAGACCGATGGGTGGCATGATCACGTCCTGGACAAGCGAATTGACGATGGTGCCAAAGGCTGCACCGATAATGATTCCAACGGCCATGTCCACAACATTCCCCCGCATTGCAAATTCTTTAAATTCTTTCAACATCGCTGACCCCCTCCTCTTTTCGTATCAGATTCTCAAGGGATGTTTTCTGATTATTTAAGCTTAAAATCAACACGGCTGTCTTTGATCTTTTCCTTCTTCTCAGGCGCAAGGGATTTAGGCTCAAGGATAAATATTCTCTCCGGTTCGACCTGCCCGGATTTTAGGATGGCATCTTTCACCTTCATGGCCCGTTGAGAAGCAAGTGTTCTCAAGTCACCCTCCTTGATCTCAATATGGGTCAGCATCAATTTTTCCATCTCCGGAGCGGGGAGGTCTTTGGCCATCCCGAGGATATTCCTTGGCTTCGGGAATTTTTCCTCTTTATAGGCCATCTTCAGATACTTCTCATATTCAGCAGGTTCAACTTTGACCTCGTCCACCGGAACTGCAGGTTGACCTTTCTTCACCATCTCATTTAGTTTCTGGGCCTTTAATTTCTTATTGAACAGATACTGTATCAATCCGTCCTTGTCTTTTTCTAGATCCACATGGCCTTCAATGTCGAGCTTCAGGGAAGGCCGATCATGAAGAGCTTTCACCAGGGTGTCGATTTTTTTCGTGTTCTGTTCCGCGATCGCAGTGCTCCCATAGTCAAATTCCACATAGCTTAGTTCTTCTCCGGCTCCGAACAGAGCTCCAAGGAGTGAAAAGGGCGAGGTAGCGGCTTTGGAAATCAGATTAAGGAGTACCTTCAGGATGATGCCCCAAACACTGAACTTAGGATCATCCAGACTTCCTGTTACAGGAAGATCCAACTTAATCTCCCCCTTCCTGTCCTTGAGAAGGGCAATGGCAAGCTTAACAGGCAGCTTAGTGGCCTTAGGACTTTCCACTCGATTACCAAGGGTGAATTGATCGAGAAAAATATAATTCTGAGAATCGAGTTTCCTCTTGTTGATGAGGTATTTCAGATCAAAGGATAGTTTCCCCTTTTCGATGGTGTATCCGACATATTTCCCGGAATAAGGGGTCATTGGGCTGAGTTCCATATCTTTAAAGCTGACTTTTAAGTCCACATAGAGGTCTTCTTTTAGAGGGTTGATCTTCCCTGTAATTTCGAGAGGGGCAGAATCATTGAGCTTTCCTCGGAGGTCGACATCTGCCAACGACGCTTCTTCTGAAGAGAGCCCGGATACTCTCCCGCCTATCTCAGTCAGTGCGGTAGAATACTCCGGGTTCACAGATCTGTCAGAAAAGGCGACCTTTCCTCCCTGGAGTGTAACCGTTCCCACCTTTATCTTATTTGTCGATCCTTTATTCTTTTGGGTTTCGGGAACCGTTTCTTGCGCCTGGGCTGATGGAGAAGCCTCCTTTCCTTGGTCGCTTTTTTCTACAATTTCCTGAAGGTTGAGTGTCCCTTGAGGATTGATGATCACTCGAGAAAAGAAATCGGTAAGTGCGATTCCTTTGATATCGATCGAGAGAGGAGAATACCCCACGTTGAGATCACTGAAAGAAAGGGAATTCCATTTCAAGAAATCCTCGGCGTTAGCTTTGTCAATTGAAGAGAAATCGGATAAATTGGCATTGCCTCTATACGCGATCTTAAGATCCTTTTTATCCGCCATCCCCAGAGAGAAGTTACCTGATGTTGAGAAGGTGCCGCCAGTGACAGTGACCTTGACTTTATCAGTAAAATAGGATTGGAAAGAGCCGATCTCAATACCCTTCATGTCCATCTTTAGATCTGCTGTCATGGGATCAATGCCAACCAGTCCTGTCGTGGAAATCTTTCCCTTTTTATCCAGAAGGAGCGAAAGTGAGAATTTGCTCTTGCTGTTCTTCGCTGTCGAGATGTTTTCTCCTTTCAGCTCCAAGTTTTTCGCAGTGGTGGTTACAGGTCCAGAAGGCGTGTGGTCCAAAAAAGAGACTTTGCCTCCCGTCATTTCTATCTCATCGATGTCCAAAGAGAAAGGTGATGAACCCGTGACTTTTTCAGGGACGGACCTCGGCTCCTTCTTCTCCGGCAAAAGAGAAGAGACATTGAGCCTCCCTTTTTCATCACGCCGTATTTCCAATTCAGGGGATTGGATGGAAACTTTCGACAGGTGAATGGTTTGGGAGAGAGGTTCCGAAGGAGCAATTGAGATATCAAACAGCGGAAGCCTCAAGAAGGGCTTTTTCTGTTCATCCTCCACGGCTATTTTTTTCAAGGAGACATTTCCTGAGACAGTAATGGAAGGCTTCTTATCCTTGGCTTCAATGAAAGAAATTTTTACCTTCGTATCCAGAAATGCTGAGACGATCTTAAAATTCATTTTCGTCGGAGCATAGGCAAGATAATAAGGGATGTCAAGATCGTTAATTGTGATATCAAAGGAGCTTTCACGCGAATCGGCGAAAGGCTTTGTTTGTCCCTGAATGGTATAAAGGGTTCCGTTAATCTTGACTGAAAAATGGGGTTGGACGTATCTTTCGATATAGTAAGGAAAATTCGATAGAAAGGGAATGCCGATGTTCAATTCTCTGACAGTATGTTTTATCCTTTCGGGTTCGTCCGAGAAATCAATACTCCCATTTTCTATTTTAATGTTGTTCAGTGAAAACCGGAGGGGTTTGGATTTCTCCTTCTCCGGAGGCGCCGATTCCTTTTTTTCCATCAGATCAGAAAAATTATAAGATTTGTCCGGACGGCGGACGATTTTAATGTAGGGGTTCCTTAAGCGAACCTCCTTAAGGATGAGAGCCATCTTAGGAATAGAAACGCTCTGGAGATTTAAGAAAAACTCATCAAAAGATACAAATGTTTCAGAGCTATCCTTGTCTTTTATCGTTAGACCTCTCACCGCTACCGAAAGAGCGTAAGGATTGATTTTGATCTGGTTGATGGTCACCGAACGATGAAGATTCTCAGAAAGTTTCTTTGTCAAAATAGATTTCAGGATCGGAGGCAGAACAAAAAAACCAAGGAGCGTAAAGAGGACAAAGAAGATGATCAGTCCGATGAAAATCTTCTTCAAACGGGGCTTCAGCTTATTTTTATAAATGTCTAATAATTTCTTCAACATAGGCCCACCTCCCATAAGTAAAGAGTTAAACACCTAAAAAGCATCCCCCTCATCATCATCAGTTTACCAAATATTTTTGAATTATCAACAAAATTCTATCGGTCACCCCCCTCCAGCGCGAATTTTTCTTTAAGTATCCTCAATGCTTCTTCCCTGGTTTTGAGCTCCCCCTCCACTTGCTCATGGCGGATAAAGCTGAGGATTTGTCCAACTCTCGGTCCCGAGGAATATCCCAGAGCCATGACGTCGTGGCCGCTGATCAGCGGCGGCGGATGGACAATATCGTTTTCCCTGAATAATTCGAGGATCCGAAGGCAGTGCGCTTCTACCACTTCATCATTCTGGACCGACAGGATCCCCCGGCTTGCCTCCTTATCCGCGAGCGAGAGGAGGACGAGTAATGGGGTCTCATCCCCTATCCGATTGACCAATCTCCTGAGGGCCGTCTCTTTTGTCTCTTGGGATAGGTTAAGGATCCTCATGTGATTCTTGACCAGATGAAGAATTTTATTTTCCATGAGGTTGGAGAAGCGGAGCCTTTCCATAATCCTCTCTGTGGCTTGAGCGGAGAAAGCTTCGTGGTAGTAGAAGTGAACCCTCCCTTTTTCGTCCTTGGAATAGGTATCCTGTTTGCCGATATCGTGGAAAAGGGCAGCATAGTATAAAGCGAGCCGATCTTCTTGATTCAGCAAGGTCTCCAGGTCGTTTCGGCCGATCCATTCAAAGGCCCATGATATTTTTTCAACGATAAGAAGGGTG
>DATHCH010000061.1:0-11219 GCA_035319625.1 Thermodesulfobacteriota bacterium | reverse complement strand
TTAACGGGCTGTTGCCCAAATGATTCTTGCAACGATTATACATTCGAGCTATAAGCATGGCAACACAAATCAAGAATGGAGATTTTGCCATGATGGGTCAAGAGCCAGGGCTTCAGCCGAAGATCTTCTACCCTCATATGAACCTTGAACAAAGGGTTCCCCGGACGCATCTTCTGAGAAGGATCCAAGAGCAGATTGACTTTAACTTCATCTATGCGGAAGTCAGAGACACCTACGGGAGCAATGGCAATGTTTCTATTCCTCCTCCTGTGATCCTGAAGATGATGTTGCTTTTGGTTCTTTACAATGTTCGGTCGGAACGAGAGTTGATGAAAACAATCCCGATGCGTTTAGACTGGCTATGGTTCTTAGGGTACGACATAGACAGTGAGGTGCCGGATCACAGTGTTTTGAGTAAAGCTCGGGGGCGGTGGGGAGTGGAGGCGTTTCGGGGGTTTTTTGAGCGGATTGTGTGGCAATGTGTGGAGGCAGGATTGGTAGGTGGCAGTAAGATCTTTGTGGATTCAAGCCTGGTGGATGCGGATGCATCGAATCACTCTGTGATCGACACTCGATCTCTCAAGGTTCAACTTCAGGAGGGCTACAAGGAGTTGGAGGCGCGATTGGAGGAGAAGAGTGAGGGCACGGATTCTTCGAGGAGATACGTTAAAGAGAACAGGCGATATATCTCTCGCACCGATCCGGATGCGGGGATTGTGAATCGGGGGAAGCCGAGGCTTTCCTATCAGGTTCATCGGGCAGTGGATGGGCGGGGTGAAGTGATCACAGCCACGGAGACCACCCCGGGAGATGTGAATGAAGCTCGCGAGATGATCCCTTTATTAGAGAGTCACCATTTAAACACGGGGATCAAGGCGGATACGGTTGTAGCGGACAGCAAATATGGGACGGTGGAGAACTTTTTGGCTTGTTGTGATCAAGGGGTAGAGGCACACATGCCGGATTTGCAGGAATCGACGGCGAAGCGAATCGAGAAGCTTAACATCTTTTCGGAAGAGCGGTTTGAGTATGATGGGGAGAGTGACACCTATCGTTGTCCGGCTGGGCAGAGGTTGAAGCCTAAATCATTACATATGAGTCGGCAGAGTAGAGATTATGCTGCGCCCAAGAAGATTTGCGGGGCATGTGAATTAAGAGAGCAGTGTACCAGGAATAAGTCGGGTCGGACGGTCAAGCGACATCTGAGGCAGGAAGAGCTAGATGGGATGAGAGAAGCGAGCCGATCCGCAAAAGCGAAGCGGGACATCAAAATGAGGCAACACTTGATGGAGTGTTCGTATGCCAGAGGGGCGTGGTATGGATTTGACCGGGCACGGTGGAGGGGGTTGTGGAGAGTGCAGATCCAGGAGTATTTGATCGCTGCCATACAGAATATTCAAGTCTTGTTAAGGTATGGATCTTACTTCAAGAGAAGTCCATCGGTCATGATGGAGCAGATCAGAGGAGCTATGACAAGGGATATAAGGTCTTTCTTAGACTGTGAGGAGTTCACGAACTCAAAAATGGGCCGCATAATGCTATCGGGTCATAATTACCTTCGGCTATCGTTCATCGAAACTTAAATTTTTAGATATCTTTGGATTGGGCTTTTGGGCAACAGCCCGTCAACACTAGACCCTGTATTCTCTCATGAAATATTCTCTATTTACGGTTTCGTCGGAAGAGCATTAAAAGATTATCAGAGTTTGAGGTACTCTAACACTTTCTCTTTCTTGGGAGGAAGGGAAATGGGTTTCTGGGAGACCCGGATGGCGATGTCAGGGTCCTTCAAGCCATGGCCCGTGATGGTAAGTACGGCGACATCTCCTTTCCTAAAAAAACCTTTTCGGTAAAGCTTGATCACGCCGGCCAAGGAGGCTGCCGAAGCGGGTTCACAGAAGATCCCTTCCAGGCTCGCCATCATTCGATAGGCCTCTAGAATCTCATTATCGGTCACGATGTCGATTAGGCCTCCGGATTCATCCCGGGCCGTCACGGCCTGCTT
This sequence comes from Thermodesulfobacteriota bacterium, assembly GCA_035319625.1. Classification (GTDB taxonomy): domain Bacteria; phylum Desulfobacterota; class BSN033; order BSN033; family UBA1163; genus UBA1163. The sequence goes on along the minus strand of DATHCH010000061.1, from coordinate 9,214 downwards.
CCAGCTGGCTGGATTCCCGATTCGGATGGCCGTGGCAATGGTTTCAGGCTTTTCAATGATCTTTCCTCTAACAATAGGCGCTGCTCCCTCTGCCTGAAATCCCAACATCTTTGGAAGCCCATCCATTCTCCCTTTTTCCCAGTATTCTCTGTAACCTTTCCAATAAGCGGTAATGTTGCCCGCGTTGCCGACAGGGAGGCAATGGTAGGTGGGAACAAATCCAAGGCGGTCAATCACCTCAAAGGAAGCTGTCTTCTGGCCCTCAATCCGATAGGGATTGAGGGAGTTGACCAGGGTAACAGGTTCTGTCTCGGAAATTTCTCTGACGATGTGGAGGGCCTCGTCAAAGTTCCCTTCGATCTGGATGACCTGGGCCCCGTAAGCCATGGCTTGAGACAACTTCCCGAGGGCAATTTTCCCCTCGGGAATGAGAACATAGGCTTTCATCCCCGCCTTGGAGGCATAGGCGGCTGCGGAGGCAGAGGTGTTTCCCGTAGAGGCACAGATGACCGCCTTAGAAGCCATTTCTTTCGCCATCGAAACAGCCACGGTCATCCCCCGATCCTTGAAAGAACCTGTGGGATTGAGACCCTCATATTTAAAATAGAGGTCAATTCCAGAAGTCACTTCCTTCTGGGTCCGAGAGGAGGGAATGAGCGGGGTGTCTCCTTCGAGCAAGGTGATGATAGATTCCTCTTTCGTAACAGGTAAAAAATCCCAGTACTCTCGAATCACCCCTCGCCACATGGCTTTTACCCAACGCGAAGAGTTCGGATATCTAAGCTTTCTCCGAACTCCGAACTCATTACTCCGAATTGTTATTCCAATTCATTTTCGACTCGAATATACACCGTCTTTCCCAAAATCACACCCAACCGGTTAATCTCCCCCAGGGCCCGGTGAACATTCTTCTCTTTGGCCTCATGGGTCATCATCACCACGGGCACCGCACCATTGACCTGCCTTCCTTTCTGAATCACGGCTGAGATGCTGATATCATTCTTTCCTAAGATTCCGGAAATCTTTGAAAGCACTCTAGGCCGGTCTAATGCCGAGAACCTCATGTAGAAAGGCATCACAACATCATCCATCTTCTTCAGAGGAATTTCTTCTATGGCCCATTCCTGAAAAGAGAGCAGTGGCACCCGCTGTCCGGAGGCTTGGGTCAGAACATTCCTTCCTAATTCGACCAGATCGCTCACAACCGCGCTCCCAGTGGGCATCTGCCCTGCCCCCTGGCCGTAGAAGAGCGCCGGGCCAATGGCATCCCCTTTAATATAAATCGCGTTGAAAACTCCGTCCACCGTTGAAAGCAAGTGTCCTTCAGGAATCATCGTGGGATGGACACGAGCTTCTATCTTGCCCTTCTCCATTTTTGCGATGGCCAGGAGCTTAATACGATATCCAAATTCCCGGCTGAATTGAATATCCAAAGGCGTGATCTCCGATATCCCTCCGATGAATATCTCCTTAAATCGGAGAGGGGTTCCAAAGGCGAGGCGGACCAGAATGGCCAGCTTGTGAGCCGCATCAATCCCCTCCACATCATAGGTTGGGTCCGCCTCCGCATATCCCTTCTCTTGGGCTTCTCTTAGGACTTCCTTGAAATTTCTTCCCTCGTCCGTCATCTTGGAGAGGATATAGTTCGAAGTCCCATTTAGAATTCCGAAGATCGAGCGGATTCGATTGGCAACCAAACCTTCCTTGATGGACCGGATGAGTGGAATGCCCCCACCGACAGAGGCTTCAAAGTTGACATCCACGCCGTGACGATGCGCCTCCCTGAAGATCTCGTCTCCATGAAGAGCAAGAAGCGCTTTGTTGGCCGTGACGATATGTTTCTTATTCCGAATGGCTTGCAGAATGAAAGTTTTCGCAGGTTCAGCGCCTCCGATTAACTCCATGATAATATCGATTTCGGGATCCCTGATCACATCCTCGGCTCTGCGCGTGAGGACGCCCGGCTTTAACTTCACTCCGCGGTCCGTCTCTAAATCGATGTCGGCAATTCGCTTCAAAATGAGCCTGGCGCCCATACGCCTCTCGATCAGCTTTGAATTCTTCTTCAGAATGGTGACGACGCCAGTGCCCACTGTCCCGAAGCCGATCAGACCCACCTTGATCTCACGCATTACGTATCCCTTATCACCTCCCCTTAATCCCCTCCTTAGTAAGAAGGGGAGATGGGGTGGTTGATTTATTTTAAGCATTATTCCAACATTCTATTATTCCGGATGGATCTTTATTAGATTTTGAGCTTGATTCACCTGCGGTTCATCACTTCGTGCGAACTTCGTTATTTGAAATTTGTCCTCAAACGCCTTGTTTTAGAACTCTTTGAATCCCCTTGACCGCCTGTTTGATGCGGGCCTCATTTTCCACCAATGCAAACCTCACGAAGCCCTCTCCGTACTCACCGAAACCGATTCCCGGAGAAACAGCCACTTTTCCTTCTCTTAATAAAAGCTTGGAAAAATCAATCGACCCCATCTTTTTCAAAGGTTTTGGAATCTCTGCCCACACAAACATCGTTCCCTTGGGCTTTTCAATCTCCCAGCCCACTCGTTTCAGCCCATTAATGAGCGTATCCCTCCTTCTTCGATATTCCTCAACGGTTTTACGAACACAATCCTGATCTTCATTGAGGGCAATGATGCCGGCAATTTGAATGGGTTGGAAGACTCCGTAATCCAAATAGCTCTTCAATCTTGCTAACGCAGCGAGCATCTCCGCATTTCCCACTGCAAAACCCAGGCGCCAGCCGGGCATATTGTAACTTTTGGAAAGAGAGAAAAATTCCACTCCTACATCCTTCGCTCCTTTAACCTGAAGCAGGCTGGGCGCCTTGTATCCGTCGAAGACGATATCCCCGTAGGCCAAATCGTGAACGATCATCAGATGATGCTCTTTCGCGAAAGCCACGAGGTTCTCGAAGAAATTGAGGTCCACCACAACGGTGGTCGGATTATGCGGGAAACTGACGATGATCATCTTGGGATGGGGCCACGACTGTTTGGTTGCCGTCAATAATCTTTGGAAAAAATCCCCTCCCCCGATCAACGGAACCGAGCGCAGATCCCCTCCTGCAATCACGACCGAGTAGGCATGGATGGGATAGGTCGGATCCGGAACGAGGACAACGTCTCCTGGGCCTATGGTCGCCAAGGCCAGATGACCGAGTCCTTCCTTGGCACCGATGGTGACCACGCTCTCGGTCTCTGCGTCGAGATCGACATCGTAACGTCTTCGGCACCAATCGGTGATGGCGCACCTCAATTTATAAATCCCTTTCGATGCAGAGTAGCGATGATTCCTCGGATTTTTTACGGCATCAACCAACTTATTAACGATATGGCTGGGTGTCGGCAGATCCGGGTTTCCCATGCCCAAGTCAATGATATCTTCTCCCCTTCGTCTCGCTTCAATCTTCAATTGATTGACAATCCCGAAGATATAAGGGGGAAGCCTCTCCATTCGATGAAATCCCGATCCCTCAGGATGAAACAGTGACATATTGATTTCCTCTCAATGCAACCTGCGTGTCCATCCCCCAATCCCCTGCAAAGGCGGGAGAAGAGGGAATTCCTCATTCACGATTAACATACTTTCCCTTTGTTTTCAATTGATTTCAACCGATGGTGGCCAGTTCCATTCTTCCCTTCCATCGCTTGATCAGAATATCTCTCACGCCTGCATGTGAAGGATGAACCAGCTCTGGGTCCTCTTGAATGAGCCGAAAGGCTTCCTTCCTTGCCTCGATCAAAATGGGGGTATCCCGGATGATATGGGCCACCCTGAAATCCGGCAATCCCGATTGCCGTATGCCAAAGAATTCTCCTGGCCCCCTGAGAGTCAAATCCTCTTCGGCAATCTTAAATCCATCGGTCGTTTTCTCCATGGCTCGGAGGCGAACTCTTGCTTCCTCGGAAGACCGGTATTGGGCCAGTAAAATGCACTTAGAGGGGTAACGCCCACGGCCAATCCTCCCCCTCAACTGATGGAGTTGAGAGAGGCCGAAACGTTCTGCATGCTCTACCACCATCACAGAGGCGTTGGGAATATCGATTCCCACCTCGATCACGGTCGTGGCCACGAGGATCTGAATCCTTCCTTCCTTAACCTCCATCATGATGGCTTCTTTCTCGTCACTCTTCATCCTGCCGTGGAGCAGGCCGATCCGAAACTCTGGGAAAACCTCTTTCTGAAGATGTTCGGCCATTCTGGTCGCGTCCCTGAGATCCAATTTCTCAGACTCCTCTACCAATGGATAGACGATGAAAGCCTGGCGACCTTTCTTCGCCTCCTCCTCAACGATACGATAAACCTTGGCCCTTGCGGATTCGGGAAAGACCTTGGTCTCCACAGGTACTCTCCCGGGTGGCATTTCATCGATGAGCGAAACGTCAAGATCCCCGTAAATGGTCATGGCTAGGGTCCTTGGGATAGGAGTCGCCGTCATGACGAGAACGTCAGGGTTTCCCCCCTTTTTTTTCAAAAGCCCTCTTTGAACGACGCCGAATTTGTGCTGCTCATCAATGACGGCGAGGCCGAGGCGGCGGAACTCAACCGCTTCCTGGATCACCGCATGGGTTCCGATCACCAGCTGAATATCTCCGTTCCGAATTCTTCGATAAAGATCTTCCTTCTCCGAACCTTTGACACTGCTGGTGAGCAAAGCCACTTTTACCCCTAGAGGCTCCACCCACCGGTGGAGGTTGAGAAAGTGTTGTTCGGCTAAAACCTCCGTGGGGGCCATGATGGCAGCCTGATAACCACATTCTATGACCTCGAGACAGGTTAGGAGGGCAACCACTGTCTTCCCGCTCCCCACATCACCCTGGATCAGTCGGTTCATGGGATGCGGTCTTTCCAGGTCTTCCTTAATCTCGGCCAAAGCCCTCTCCTGAGCACTGGTTAATTTGAAAGAGAGAAGATTTAATAAATTCTGGACCAAGACGCCGTCGGTTTTGAAAGAGAGCCCCGTCGCCAACGCCACCCCTCTCTTCTTCAATGCCATACCGAGTTCCAGGAAAAAAAATTCGTCAAAGATGATCCGTCGGTGTGCGTCTGAGCGCTGGAGATTGAGGGCCTCAATGGGTTCCCCCTCTGTGGGAAAATGGACCCTCCGGAAAGCTTGCGAAAAATCAACCAGGTCCTGTCGCTCCACAATCTCTGGCGGGATGGGACTCGAAAGCTCATCCGCATACCCGTCCAAGATGGCTTTTATCAACCTTCTCAAAGTTCTCTGATAAAGTCCTTCTGTCTCGGAATAGATGGGTACGATCCGTTTGAAGTTGAGATAATCCTTCTCAACATCGCCGTCGACGATTTCTACGTCAGGATGATGAATCTCTTTCTGATAATTAAACCACCTCACCTCACCGGAGAAGATCAGTTGGCGGCCCTTTTTAAACCGTTCCCTGAGATATCTCTCGTTACCATGAAACCACTTCAATGTGATCGTACCGCTCCCGTCCCCTACCACTATCTCAAAGACTCTTTTCTTCTTGCTCTGATAAAAGACCACTCCCGACAGCAGCACCTCACCAAGACCTGTCTCCTTTCTTCCGGCTTTGAGTTCGGAGATCTTTTTCAGGTTGCTTCGGTCTTCGTAGCATCGCGGTAGGAAGTAAAGGGCATCCTCAACCGTCAGAATTCCTTTTTTCTCAAAGAGCTTGGCGAGCCTGGGCCCTACCCCTTTCACATACTGAATGGGAGTGAGGAGGCGATTCCGAAAATGCTGGGGTTGGGAGCGATTCATATATAATTCAGATTAACGCGGCGTTCCGACCTTGCCCGAACGGGATTTGTGTCCACCTCCAATAAATGGGGGCGCTACCATTTTGATATAGATCTTTTTACACGAGAGACATCGGATTTCATTCTCCCCTATCTTCAAATCGAATTGGTCATAGGAGACGGGTTGATCACAATAGGGACAACGATAGGGAAACTTCTGAATCACCTGTTCTTTCAATTCCGTCTTCTTATAGCCTCTATTTCTCACTTTTATTGAAAACGCTTAACCTATAAAACTCGATTTCCTCAAGACTATACTAAAACTGTTCCTTAGAATCAAGAAACAGTAAAGTCCCCGGGGATCCCGTCAAGGCGGGACAGACCCTGAACCTAGCCTGGTACAGGGCAGGCACGGCGGGGCTTTCAGGTGCGGTCTTAATGAACCCTGTAGAGATGCCTGAGTTATCAGAGAAGAGAAGTTGAATGGGGTGGGTCAAAGTCGAAAACAAATATCGCTCAAAAGACTTATTCTGCCTTCTTCCAGGTATTGTCGGGATCGAATTTCCCCATGCCTGCGGCAATCTTCTCAGTATCTTCACCCAGATTCTTCTCGTACACAACACCATCCTGGTTCACGATAAAGGTCATGACCCCGGAGTTACCGTATTCCGCGGGATAGGCAACCAGGGCGAATCCGCCAATCATCTTTCCTTTGACCACATAATCGTATTCTCCCCCTGATGCGTGCTCGTTCTGGGCCTTCAGAATCCTATAGTAATACCCATGGTAAGGATTTCGTCTTCCACCAGGCTTCTTTCCAGTGTAACCCTCCTGGGTAGCCTTGGCCATTAAGGGACCGAGGGGGCTTTGTGGTTCGCCCTCCTTCGCCTCCCAGTAAAGGCCATCCTTCACCCCTTTCCTGCTGATAAATCTCTGGGCATATTCCAATAACTTGCCACTGTCCCGATCCTTCAGCGCGTATTCCCGCTGTGCGTCCACGTAGGCCAAGCATACTTGAATAGCATTGAGTTCGTTGCGGCCAATTCTGCGGTTGAGGACTTCTTCCTTCCCCGCCGCCGTATCGAACAGCCAAGAATCGCCCTTCTTAACAACAGGAATCGGAAATGGCCAATCTCCATTTCCTACATGGAGGATGACCTTCGCCTCATTCTCATTCACCAGTTTGTTCATTTCCTCATAGGCCATAATGAAATGACTTCTTCCTGTTTTGTCGGCAACCTCATCTCCGGAAAAAATTAATTCCTTCCCTGAAGAACCGAAGATCGCTAACAACTCCTTCGTATCATTTCCCTTGACCGCACCAACCAGTGCTTTAACGGCTTCCTCAGGAGATTTGAAACTTTTTTGCTTAGCCTCTGGTGCAAAAGCACCCTGATAACATCCAGCCAATATTATCGCTGCCGCTATGATTGCAAAACCAAAACGACACATCGAACGCTTTTTTTGATTCCCTGTATTGATAAACATCGCTTTTTCCCTCCGTCGAACTATGATGGTTAAATCGTCTGATCGAGCCCTAACGGCGACCGCCAACATTGCCCCTGCTTACACCGCCAGTCCCTCTTGAAGGCATGCTCTGCCGGCTTTGGAAACCACGATTGCTCTGTATTCGTGCATCGCTTCCCCGCCCTACGCCCCCAAAGGCACTTTTATTCTTGCTGAGATCAAGGCTCTTTTGATCTATGCCACCAGCTCCTTTTGGCTGTTCAAGACTTTGGCGAGTGGTTACCGGAGCTTGTTGGTATTTTGTCTCCTGTCCAAAGCCCCGGAAGTCCCGACGGGTCTCCGCTCCCCTTACTGACTGACCATAACGCTCCCGGGTTGCCTCATTCCTGTAAGAAACGCCCTTCCGATGACTCACATCGTGCTGCCACCGAGTCGTCTGGATGTTTGTACTGGTAATGTTTATACTCCGGTTAATGTTTATGTTGCGGTTGACGTTTACATTAACGTAATGATTTCTCCAATCCCAACGTCCCCATGCACGACCCCAAGCTGGACCCACGGTTACGCCGTTCCCAAACCCGATTCCTCCGTGGAAACCGATAACCACCCCGGGAGGAGGGAGGAAGAAGAAGGGAGGGAAAGCCGGGTACCACCAAGGGCCATAGATCACGGTCGGATCATAGACCGGCACATAGACCACGTCGGGCTGTGCTGGCTCGATCTCGATGTCCCCGTCCTCCACAGTCACACTCTGTTCTTCGGTATCCCTCAGGTTACCTGCAGCCTGCGCCTTAGCCCTCAGTTGCTGAACTGTATCCATCACCTCGTCTTGTTGATTCAGAAAGGCATCGCCCAGCTTCTCAGTCCACTCCAGTTTGTCGTTCATCATTGACAAGACCCAGGGAAAAGGCACCAGGGCCTTTACACTGGGATCCCAGTTTTTCTGATCCAGGGCATCGTTGAGCTGGTCACCCGTGAGATTTCTATTTGCCCTTATCCACCGGTCTGCCTGCACCACCTCAAGGGGATAGGTAGCTGCCATCAGAACCTGGGCCAGGAGCGAGTCAGGATAAAGCGCGATGGGTGCCAGCATTTGATCCAGTTCTTCCTGACTGAATTGCCTTGCTGTCGGCTGGTCTTGGGCAAACCCTGAAAGCGGCACCACCATGATCAGAATGAGAAGGCAGATCGATGTGCGTACAAAATCCTTTTTTGTTTTCATGGGGAGTCCTTTCTCGCTGTGGGTACCGACTATCTTATCAATTCGATTAACGGTAAGATAAGTCACCGAAGAAATCAAATTCTTAAACCTGCAGCTTCTCACGGATTTACTCCATAGCGTCGACGGCTCTTTCGACAGTCTTTCCTTCCAGGGATACTTCCCTGTAAATACCCTCCACAGCCGCTGCATCCAGCCGATAGAAATCTCTTTCCACAGGAGTGATAAGCAGACCGCCCATATCGATCACCCCTGGGCTGACCACAACCCGTCTATCTCCTTCCTTGAAAAAGATATCCGGACGGTGTTTTCGACGCGGAAAGATCACCAGATGCCATTTTCCTTCCTTCCGGAAACCGGCGATATTGATCTTGGGCTCCTCGTCAACGAAGAGAACTTCTTTCAGGGCATTCAGAAACCTCTTGAAAAATCCCTTCACGGCCATCAGGTCATCTCCCTCCAGGATGATAACTTCCCGCCCCAAATCTCTCAGACGATAGAGAGAAACACCGTCAACCCGTTTCAGCAGAGTGAGTCTTTTCTCTTCACGAATCTCCTTCTCGATCGGCATCTGCCCGGATGGACCTGCATGAAAATGAAGGTGATCCGGTGCGGAAGCGCCACATTTGGGTCCGTTGTAGAGGATCGTCCAGCCTGAACCAAAATCAGCCATAAGCTGAAGAAGGGTATCGGTATGCTCGGCGATCGCCTGGCGGCGGTGGTCTAAATGGGAGATAATGAGGTGAGAAGAAAAAACAGGCATGGGATTGCAGAGGATCAAGTATTCCC
>DATHCH010000060.1:0-2760 GCA_035319625.1 Thermodesulfobacteriota bacterium | reverse complement strand
GCTCTTATTTTCAATCAATCTGGCACGTTCCCGTACCGGGAGAGCCTGGAGCGCTGTTCGGAACCGTGAAGTTGTAGCCGAGGCGCTTGGGATTAAAGTACCCTTTTCTAAACTATCTGCGTTTATCACAAGTTCTGTGATGACCAGCATCGCAGGTTGCCTTTTCGCCTACTACAGAGGTTTCGTTTCCGTTGAGGCTTTTTCCCTTTTCATGACCATTCAATACATTGCGATGATTATCATCGGAGGATTGGGGACTATCCTTGGAACGATCTTTGGAACGATATTTGTTGTTCTCCTACCGTATGTGATCGACATGATTGGTAAAATGCTTCACGTCCCTGCTCGTTTAACGACCTATATGTTCGCCATTCAATACGCAAGTTTCGGGCTGATCATGATTATCTTCCTCGTTTTGGAGCCAGGGGGCCTTGTGAGTGTGTGGAATCGTATAAAGAACTACTTCATCTTTTGGCCGTATCGATATAAGCCGTTGGGGAGATAGAACATGGCCCAGGCTACGGGTAAACTGTTACTCAATATCGAAAACCTCGAAGTGGTTTACCACAATGTCTCGACAGCCGTCCAAGGCGTTACACTGCAAGTTTATCAGAATCAGATTGTGGGATTATTGGGAACAAACGGAGCAGGCAAAACGACCATTCTCGGGGCCATATCCGGATTCTTGGGTGCGGATGAGGCGAAAATAACAGAAGGGTTTATCGATTTTCAAGGCGAAAAAATCCATAATAGACCTCCTCATGAGATAACTCTTAAAGGCATTGTCTTGGTCCCGGAATGGGGGAAAATTTTCGAGCACCTAACTGTGGAAGAAAACTTAGACGTGTGTGTCTCCTCTGGAGGACGGCATTTAAAGCGAAAGGATCTTTACTCCCGTATTTTTGACTACTTCCCCCCCTTACAGATGGCGAAAAAGCGCCTTGCCGGTTATCTCAGCGGTGGAGAACGTCAGATGCTGTCGCTATCGACTGCCTTATTGTGCGGACCTCGATTGCTGCTGGTGGATGAATTGTCCTTGGGACTGGCACCCATTGTGGTTGGCGAACTGATGAACCTTCTAAAAGTGATTCGGGATGAACAACGAATCACTGTTCTTTTGGTAGAGCAGAATGCTTTGGCCGCTCTTGAGATTGCCGATTATGGTTATGTGATTGAAAATGGTCGCATTGTCTTTGCAGGGAGGCCTGATCGGCTGAGGAATCATCAGGACATTCAGGAATTTTATCTTGGCCAGGGGGCTCGGGAGTCTCGAAAAAGTTATCGTGACGTCAAACAATATAGACGTACTCGTAGGTGGTATGGATAGAACCATCCATTTAAGTATCGATCAACTCCACTTGTCCATCGGCGGACTAAAAATCCTCAATGATATATCTATAAACATATGTAAGGGAGACCTCTTTGCGCTTATCGGACCAAACGGAGCGGGTAAGACGAGTCTGTTGAACTGCCTTAGTGGTATCTACAATCCAACCCAGGGACGGCTTCTATTCGGAGGCCATGATTTGGCAAAATTAAAATCTCATGAAGTAGCACGGATTGGTATTGCGCGAACCTTTCAACTCACAGAGTTATTCAGGAACATGAATGTGCTTGATAATCTTCTGCTGGGAAGACATATCAAAATGCAAAGGGGCTTGTTTTCAAATGGTTTCTTCTGGCGAGAAACGATCAAGGAAGAGGTAGAGCACCGCGAAGTGGTTGAAAGGATCATCGGATTCTTAGAGTTGGGGAGGTATCGAAAGCATGAAAGCTCGAGTCTGCCTTATGGGACTCAGAAGATTGTCGGGTTGGGGAGAGCCCTTGCCATGGAGCCACAGATCCTCTTGCTGGACGAACCCTCTGCGGGAATGAACCATCAGGAAAAGGAGGACCTCGCCCGCTTTATTCTGAGGATAAAATACGAGATGGGCATTACTCTTATCTGGGTGGAACATGATATGCAGTTGGTTGGAGACCTCGCCGATGAAATTGGGGTATTGAATTTCGGAACAAAGATCGCGCAAGGGAAACCAAAAGAGGTGTTAAACGATCCAGAGGTAATAAGAACATATCTCGGTGCAAGAGCCCACATGCAATAACGAATATCTTCCAACATAGGGTGGTGAAAACGACTTTGATCACTATCCGACATTAATGGAGGCAAATATGTCTGATGAAATTCAACAAAAATTTGAGGAACGACTAGCGCGTTATCAAGCCACAATAGCCTTGGAGCCGACCGATCGAATGATTGTTGGAGGCACGGGTTCGAACTACTTCGCCGAAGTGTATGCGGGTTATACCCGGCAAGAGATTATGTACGATATCAATAAATGGATGGCCGCGGAGTCAAAATTTGCAGAAGACTTTCCTGAAATTGACATGCTGCGGTCGGGTCGAATCTGGGCGCCTATTTTCGACTCTGTGGGTTTCAAATTATACAGGCTTCCCGGAAGAGACCTCCCGGCAAATACGGATTTCCAATTTGTTGAAGGGGAGTGGATGAAGGCGGACGAATACGACCTGTTGATAGAAAACCCTGTTGAGTTTCTAATGGAGCATCGTCTGCCTCGGGTACTGGGTGAGCTGAAAGAGCGAGGGTCTGCGCGTTCGTACATGGCTTTTCTGAAAGGCGGCATGGCATACATGTTAATGGCCCAAGTGATGAGGGAGAGAGTTCTAAATCTAGAAAAGAAGCATGGTTTGCCCCAGCCTTCCCAAGGAGTGATATTAGCACCTTTTGATACCCTGGCTGAC
>DATHCH010000059.1:0-4674 GCA_035319625.1 Thermodesulfobacteriota bacterium | reverse complement strand
GGAAGCAATGGCACTGGCACAGCCAAAGGTCTTGAACTTCACATCTTTGATCCGTTTCTTCTCATCCAATTTGAAGGTGAGTCTCAGAGCATCCCCACAGGCCAGCGACCCAACTTCACCTTCCCCGTCCGGATTTTCAATCTCTCCAACATTTCTCGGATTCAGAAAATGATCTTTGACCTTCTCTGTATAATCCCACATAGGAAACCCCCAGTATTTTTATTGACCATAAGTTATTATAAATTCAATCCCTTTACACCGTCAACCTTTTTAATTCAAGAAAATTCAATCATGCGGTCTGACCTTCGTCTCGTTTGAAAATCTATTCTACCTGAGCGTAAAGACTTTTAAGGCTGAATGATTTAATCAAAAATGATGGCAAGCAAAAGCAGCTCAATTCATTCATTCCCGATCTTCTTTTTAGGAACGATCAAGGAATATTCTTCCAGCCCGTTTCTTCTCCGGACAATTGAAGTAAACCCCGTTAGAAATTCCAGCGGGGTATCTGTAGCCGTGAAGAAATAAGGGTGACAGAAGTTCATGGTTATGGTAAAGGGATTCAATCCAGGCTGATAGTTAAATCGAATATCTGTCATTTTTAAAAGAGAGGAGGGACCAATGAATATCAAATTAAGTGCCGCTAACATCGTGAGTATCATTATCCTCATGTTCATCCTGGCAGCTATGGTATCCATTGCCGTGCTGCGGGTAGTTAGGGGGGTCGAGGATATGGGTCCCAAAATTTATGTTGTGGGAGGAACTGTCGTCGTTGTCGGAGCGATTATTCCTATCATGTTAATTATCCTCGTTAAGCATATGAAGAAAATGACTCAAGATTAGGAAATCTTGTTTCGCAGTTTTGCAGTTGACAATTTGCTGTTCCCCCCGATATATAAAAGGAGCAGGGAGAATCTCATTCCTGCTCCTTTTTATTACGATGATTGAAGATCATTTCATCGAATTGATCGATGTCACAAAAATTTATTCCCAGGGAGAAAGTCCTGTGGTTGCCCTGGACCACGTCCATGTAAAGATCTCAAAGGGAGAGTATTTAGCCGTCACGGGTAAAAGTGGTTGCGGGAAGTCTACGCTGATCAACATCATTGGCGGTTTGGATTCTCCGGATCAGGGTCGGGTGATGGTCAACGGTGAAGATATCTCCACGATGGATGACCGCCGGTTGACCCTTTACCGCAGAGACCGCGTCGGCATCATCTTCCAATTTTTCAATCTCCTGCCCATTCTCAACCTCGAAGAGAATATCGCCCTTCCCCACCTGTTGCGGGAAGGCTCGAACCCTCCGGCGGATAAAATTGAAAACCTTCTTCATGAAATGGACCTCCACGCAAGGAGGAACCATTATCCTCATGAACTTTCAGGTGGCGAAATGCAGCGGGTGGCCATCTGCCGTGCCTTGATCAACGATCCTGAAATCATCCTCGCTGATGAACCAACAGGTAATCTTGACTCGGCTTCCGGAAAGCACATCTTGGAGATCCTACAACGATTGCGGGACGGGCACGGGAAGACCGTCATCCTCGTCACCCACAGCCAGGAAGGAGCGGCCATGGCGGACCGGGTCATCAGAATGCGCGACGGCAAGCTCCTCTAAATTAAGACAATGTCAAATATCAAAGTCCAAAGTTCAAATCAATGACAAATGCTTAAATGCCACGCGGAGACTGTCATTCCGGACTTGATCCAGAATCCAGTCTTCAGAATTTGAATTTTGGATTTTGACATTCATTTGTCATTTGGATTTTGTCATTTGACATTTTATTTTATGCTCCTCTTACACCTCCTCAAAAACATTACGCTCCGTCATCTTCGCTATCATAAAGGAAGAACCCTCCTTTCCATGGTAGGGATTGCTTTGGGAGTCGCTGTTTTCATCAGCGTTCAGACCGCCATTCATACCGCCATCGAATCCTTCAACGCCTCCGTCGACCATGTCTCGGGAAAAGCCAATCTCCAGGTCACCTCTTTCGGAAGAGGCTTTTCCGAGGAGGCCTATCTCAAGGTAAAAAAAGTTCCCGGAGTCGAAGCAGCCACACCCGTCATTCAGTATGTCTCCAAGATGGATGAGCCCATCGGAGAACCGCTTTACCTTCTTGGCATCGATGTCTTTAGCGACCGTCCTTTCAGAGAATATCAGTTTTACGAGACCGATGATGAAGGTCTTCTTTTTCTGAAAACCCCTAATTCCATTGCCATCACGGAAAAATTGGCCAACCGACACGGCCTAAGGAGAGGACAGAAGATCAACCTCATCGTGGGTTCAAAAAAAGTCGCTCTCACTATCACCAATCTTTTAAAGATGGAGGGACCAGCCAAATCATTGGAAGGAAACTTCGGCCTCATTGACATTGCTTCTGCTCAGGAAGCCCTGGAGAAGGTCGGCCTCGTCGACCGAATTGACCTGATCGTGGACAAGTCCCAGCCCATCGAGGCGACAGAGAGAGAACTGAAAAAAGTGATCCCTCCGGGGGTTGAGGTTCGTCGATCCGATACCCGGAGCGGTCAGATCGAGAAGATGGTTTCCGCCTTTCACCTCAACCTCACTGCCCTCAGCTTCATCTCTTTAATCGTCGGGATGTTTTTGATTTACAATGCCGTTTCCATCTCCGTTATCCAGAGGAGGAGGGAAATCGGAATTCTTCGAAGTATCGGACTCACCCGGCCTCAGGTCCTCACTCTCTTTATTGGAGAGGCAGCATGGATCGGGTGTCTGGGAAGCCTGGCCGGAATAGGAGTGGGGATAGGACTGGCAAAGCTGATGCTCTATCTGGTCTCCAGGACAATTACTGCGCTCTATATCTTGGTCAAAGCAGAACACCTCATGATTTCTCCATCCATTTTGATGGCAGGGTTTGGGGTGGGCGTGCTTGCTACCGTCCTCTCCTCGATTGGTCCTGCAAGGGAAGCCTCCAAAATTGCACCCAAGGAGGCCCTGGCACTGGGGACCCTCGAAACAAAAATAAAACTCCGCCTCGGGCAATTCAGTCTCATCGGCGTGGGCCTTCTCATCCTGTCACTCATTCTTGCTCTTCAAAGGCCCGTCTCCCATCGGCCCCTCTTCGGCTTCTTGGCTGCACTCCTCATCCTCATCGGAGTCTCCTTCCTGATCCCTTCTGCCATCACTTTTCTCAATCGTCTCCTCGCCCCGCTTCTCCACCGTCTGTTTGGATCGGAGGGAAAGCTGGCAAGCCGATACCTTCACGACTCCATGGCAAGAACCACGATCACCATCGCCGCATTGATGACCGCCCTCTCCATGCTCATCAGCATCTCCATCATGATCCTGAGCTTCCGGAAGACGGTGGACCTTTGGGTGGAGCAATCGATCAACGGCGATGTGTTCATCTTTCCGGGCTCTTACTCCATCACAGGTTATTCCGCCCTCCTCCCTCTTGAGGTCTCAAGGCAGCTGCCTTCCCTCCCCGGAGTTAAGGCCGTGGATTCTTTCAGGGCCTTGGAAGCTGAATATCAAGGCCAGCCTGCAATAATTGCCTCCGTGGATGGACAGGTCTTTCTCAACATGAAAGTCATTCGTTTCACTCGAGGAAATCCTCAGGCGATCCTCCGACAGTTCGCCGCAGGACAAGCCATTCTCGTGACAGAAAGTTTCTCACTCAGACATAACGTGAAAGCCGGAGACCGGATAAGGCTCAACACTCCGCAGGGTGAAAGGGAATTTTTGATTGCAGGAGTCTTCTATGACTATTCCTCGGACTGGGGTATGGTCTTATTGGAGAAGAAACTTTTCCAAACTCTATGGAAGGACGAGACGATCCATAGCGCCGGCATCTATCTAAAGGAGGGAGTTTTCCAGGAGTCCTTCAAGGAGATGATCCGGGAAAGATATTCAAAACCTTATCGCCTCTTTGTGGTCTCCCATCGTGAATTGCGAAAAGAGGTTCTGAAGATCTTCGATCAGACCTTTGCCATTACCTATGCCCTTGAATTCATCGCCATTATCGTGGCCATTCTCGGAATCGTCAATTCCTTGAACGCCCTGATCATCGAAAGGCAGCGGGATATCGGGATCGTCCGGGCCGTGGGCGCGTTCCAGAGGCAGATTCAGAAGACTACCCTCATCGAGGCAGGAATGATCGGTTTTTTCAGCCATATCCTCGGCCTGCTCTGCGGTTTTCTTCTCTCTGTCCTTCTCATCTACGTCGTCAATAAACAGTCCTTCGGATGGACCATCCAGTTCTCCATTCCTCTTTGGAGCCTCGTCGAGTCCTGGCTCGTGGTGATGGTTACCTCGATCGGCGCGGGCTTTATTCCTGCCCGCCGGGCCTCCAAAATGAACGTAGTGGAATCGTTAAGGATGGAATGATATGGAGTTAAGAGTTATGAGTTATGAGTTATGAGTTATAAATTATGAATTAAGGATGTAGAGTATGTGTTATCCCCGCCTTTTCGGCGCAACTAAATTTAGATAGTCGTAATATTCATCCG
The DNA here is from genome assembly GCA_035319625.1 of Thermodesulfobacteriota bacterium. GTDB lineage: Bacteria > Desulfobacterota > BSN033 > BSN033 > UBA1163 > UBA1163. The sequence continues at coordinate 210 of DATHCH010000059.1, read as the reverse complement.
GTGTTATAGGTCCCTTTTGTATCTCGTTTTCTGCAGCTTGCGTAATCTTTGCAATCTTTTTATCCAAGACGAATTGTAAGTACCTCGGCACATGGTGACCGAAGTGACGGTATATTCTTATGCAGCTGTGACAATCTCCATGCCATTCACATCTTACATTTGGGCAGGAACATTCAGAACATTCGTCTGTTTTCAACACTTCACGTATCT
>DATHCH010000058.1:0-6072 GCA_035319625.1 Thermodesulfobacteriota bacterium | reverse complement strand
GGAGTAGCAAAACGTTTAAAGGTCCCGCTGTAAAGGCTTCTCATCACGCCCAACTACCTTTTGGTCGGACTTTTGGCTTAAGTAGTGCGGGCTGAGAGGGCCTCGATAAAGGCGCTGATCTGTGTCTTCCATTGTGCTTCCGAGTAATCCCTGAAATCCACCATGTCCGAGACAAGCTGCATCATGGGAATGTCGGTAAACTGGCCCAACTGGTTTTTAATATGCACCTGGCCGATCGTCGTGGCTCTGCATGATCGGCATGCGTGGAAGACGACGCCGTCTATCCGGTAATCTTTGATCATTTCGAGTAAGCGTTCCACGACCGGATTCCCGCTGTTCGCCTTTGCCTTCTCATGACGCTGCGTCAGGCGGAGGAAGGTTCGCCAGGCTAAGTATTCCACAGGGTCTTTGACATTGCTCGGCACTTCCACGGGATCGTAGCCTCGGTACACGTTCTCAATGACAAAAACAGCGCCGAAGCTTTCAAAGTAATTGAAGATCCAAAGCGTGTGCCAAGGTGGAAGCCCGCCTCCGTAAAGGATGCGGTGTTTTTCCTCCGGGATGGCGCCCACCTTGTGATCCACCTTGTCTTTCACTTCGGCGTAGAGGTCCTTGAAAAAGTTCACGGCTTCTTGTGTGCCGCAGTAATAATAGGCGGGAACCATGACGTTGAAGTGGTCCTGGGCCGGCATCGGGCTTGGCACGGCGATGCGCATCCGGTCTATCTCGTACCAGAGACGCCATGCTTCGTCACCCAAACGGATGGTCTCCCAGAGGCGATCCTTGTCCATTTTCCTGCCGGTCTGGTGTTCCAGAAACGCAATCAGACCCTGAAACTGCTCTCTTTGGTACTTGATATAATAATCGCGCACCTCGTTCAGGTCGCTGAAGACCGGCGGCACCACCACGTCAATACTGTAAGTGGGCACGTCCATGTAGCGTCCAGCTGCCTGGTACCATTTAAAACGCGGGTCGCAGACGCCGCTGCTGCCGAGCATCATGTCCGGCTGCGGCATCCCGCCGTCGGGTGAAGCTTCCGGAACGCCACCCAGGTCTTTTCTCAGACTGTCGAAACCGAGGCCGATGCGGGTGTAGCTGCATAAGACTTGGGAATAGCCGTCCGCCTCTGCTTTGAGAAGAAAGCGGTCCATATCTCGCTTGGCTGCGCACAGCCCGGCGTAGTTCTCGGTCGGTATGGACACCACGTCCATGGCGCGCAGAATCTCATCGTACTGAGATGCCACCATGAAGTAGGCAACCTTTTTGCCCTGTGCCTTGGCCTCTTGTGCGCCACGATAGATGTTTTTCACCATGGCCCGTATCTTGCGGGCTGATTCCGTTCCTTTTACGGCTGTTGTTTTTGTCTGTCCTTTTTCTTCCACGGTCACTCCCCTTAAGCAATCATTTCCAGGAACGCCTGGACCCGGGTGCGGAGCTGGCCGATGGTAGACGTCGAGTAATCGTCTTCGATCATCAGCACTGGCAAGCTCATTTCGTTCAGGTATTCGCGAAGGTCCGGCCCCTCCATCTCGCAGGTATCGCAGTAGCGGACAATGTAAAAGATAGCCCCGTTCGTATTCCATTCCCTGACGAAACGGCCGATGTAGCCGTAGCGGTTTTCCAGGTCTTTCTTCCGGGTTTCGGCCTGGGGCATGTTGCTCCGGGGGCAGTGGATGTGGAGGTAGCGGTCGACAATGCCTTCGAGAGGATCATTGGTCTCCGGTACATCGTCCCAGAAGAAGCGCGAGCCGGTGCAGAGATCGTCCATCACCACATGGGCACCGCTCTCCTCGATGAGCTTGATAAAGGCCGTATCGTCTATCTCGTTCCCCCAGAGGAAGATGCGTGGAACCCTCTGCGGCTTCGGTTTGGAACGCCCTTTGGCTTCCGCGACAAATTTCTTTACGAGTTCGACGTGCTCCGCTGCCGGCATGCCCATGCCGGCCACCAACACCTGAGTGACCTCGATGCCGGAGACAAGGGGTGGGTCCGACTTTCTCAATTCGTAAAGCTCTCTCAAGACTTTTCGGCGTTGATTGTAAAGCTTAATAGCTTCCCTGAACTTGACAGTATCCAGCTTCTTTCCGGACCATTTTTCAAGGCCTTTGATAAAGAGCCGAAGTTCCTGAGCGTAGAACTCGTCTGAGCTTGGCCCCATCATGTGGGGGACGTTGATAAGATGGGTGAAGGGAGCAGGCTTATAATAACGCCAGATATGATACATTCGCTCTACGGTATCGCAGCTATGGGGGGCTACAAAGCCGTCCAGAAAATCATATTCCCCTTTGAGAGCCAGGTTGAAGCAGCTCCGGGCAAAAGGGCAGGCCATTGGCTCGATGCAGGCGTCCGCTTGGTCTATCGGCGCGCTTTGGCTCCCTTGGATGCGGTAAGGCACCATATCAAAGGCAGCGATGATCTCATCCGGCACGAAGCAGCAAAAATAGCCTATGATCTTCTTGCCCGAATCGTGCAATTGCCTAGCGCGCTTGCCCCTTTCGACGTAAAGCTCTTGCAGTTGCCCGATCGCTGTCATTACTATTTCATCCTCCCTTTTGATTTGCGCATTGCTATGGTGTCAGAGATTCCAGGCGGCCCGAGCTCCCTCTTCCGTCGCCTCGAGAATTCTGCGGGGCTCAAGAGCATCGCCGATGATAAAATGGCGGATCTTTCTGGCCTGTAAAAACTCCTTGAGTCCATCGTGGGACTTCAGTCCGACCGCTATAACGACTTGATCGATCGGGGAGAGAATCTGCTCTCTTCCCTCGATCAGAGCGGTTACAGAAGATTTTTCGATTTTCGTCAGAGTGGTGTTGAAAAGGAGCCGGCATCCCGCTTCTTTGAGCCGGGTGTGCAGCATGTAGCCGTGTGAGGTGATCTTGAGCACAGGCGACCGTTTGAGAACCTCTACCAGGGTGACCTGCGTTCCTTTTTGGCATAAATAATCGGCTGTCTCCATGCCAATCAATCCGCCGCCAATCACGACAGCATGTTTTCCCAGTGGAACCGCTCGACTGAGAACCTGCCAGGCATTACAGACATGGAGGAGATCAATTCCGGGAATGTCCGGTTTGATCCGTTCTCCTCCGCTCGCCAGAATGACCACTTCCGGATTCCCCTCGGAAATCATTCCTTCCGTCACCTCAGTATTGGTACGCACGGTCACTCCCATCTTTTTGGCCTGGGAAATAAGCCAGGAAGCCCACGTCCCATAGTGATCTTTGAAAGGCGACTTGCTGGCAAACCGCAACTGGCCTCCAGTTTCATCCTCCTTCTCAAAAAGGGTCACCGTATGGCCCAGGCGGGCTGCCTCATACGCTGCCGTCAAGCCGCCAGGACCACCCCCTACGATCCATACCTTGCGACGGACCGTAGCTGGCCCTTGCGGGTAAAACATTTCCTGTCCAGTCTCGGGATTGAGGGCGCAACGGATCTTCCCCTCTCCGAGGATCAAGCGTTCGATGCATCCCTGATTGCAGGCAATACATTTACGAATATCTTCGGGACGACCCTCCCGGGCTTTGATTAGAAAATCGGGATCAGCCAAAAATTGGCGGCCAAAGGCCACAAGGTCCGCTTCTCCACGGGCAATCACATCATTCGCCAAAGAAGGATCCGAGAATCGGCCGACGGCGATCACCGGGAGACCGACGGTCTCTTTCAACTTTGTGGCCCTCCAGACATTGAACCCGGGTGGGTACTCAGGAGGCGCGCTGGTAATGCCACCCGGAGTTCCGTGTGTGCCGAGAGAGGCGTGTAACATGTCGGCTCCGGCTTTAACCAGATTGGGGAGGACGGGCCGGATATCCTCGAAGGTGTAACCATCTTTAATGCATTCTTCCACGGAAAGGCGCAGGGAGATGGGAAAATCCGGTCCCACTGCTTTGCGGACCTCCTGTAACACTTCGATGATGAACCGGCTGCGATTGATCAAGCTGCCCCCGTACTCGTCCTCACGCTTGTTGGAGAGAGAGGATAAGAACTGCGTCAACAAGTACCCGTGGGCGCCGTGCACCTCCACGGCATCGAAGCCAGCCTCTATCCCCCGGCGGGCAGCAGCGCCAAAAGCGGCGATGATCTCTTGGATCTCGTCGCGGGTGATCTCCCGCGGAGTCAGGCGGAAAATCAAAGATGGGATCGCAGAAGGAGCAACAGCTTTTCCTTGTTGCAGAAGATAGAGACTTTCCCGTCCTGCATGGTGAAGCTGCAAAGCCACCTTGGCGCCAGCAGCATGCACTGCGTCTGCAATTTTTTTCAGGCCGGGGATAAACCGATCGTCATAGGATCCCAGTTCATTCGTTATGGCCGAGCCGCTGGGGTGAACGGAAGAAATCTCGGTGATGATCAGGCCCGCCCCACCTCTGGTACGGCGCTTGATGTAAGCCAAGTTCGCTTCGCTCACCGTACCGTCCGGGTTCCCGAGATTGGTCCCCATGGGAGGCATGACCACCCGGTTGGTTAGCTCTAACGATTTTATCTTGATAGGGGAAAAAAGACGGGGCAGAAGATTCATGGCTTATCCTTTTCTATGAGATATTTCGCAGAATACTACCATGTAAAAACGGTAACGGGTAAATGGAATATTGTCAATAATCTTCGGTTTTTCGGCATCCTGAATTTGGAGGAAGAAAATTCATCCCCCTGAAGTTGTGAAAAAATTCGGAGAGGCGAGTGGACAAGAATATCTCTAAAGTTTTACAAGTGCGGTTACTTGAGAGGGTAAAGTTAACAAAGGCCTGAAAATGCTCGATAGGTATTAATGTTTTTTCGTTGTAAGGAGTTAACGTGAGAAGGTGCCACTGTAAAACTTTATCGACATCCTCGCCCGCCCTTTTCAAGGGACAATTTTTTCACACCTTCCCTTAACTTGAAGGGGAAAATAGAGGGAGTTACAAGAGGGGGGATGCCACGTACGCGAAAGAGGGGAGAGCCTAAAATGCTGACTTCGAATTTTTTTCTCGGTAGGTCCTCTCCATTTTGACAAAATTTTCCCCGAAGTCAATGGTGTGTTTTTTCATAGCCTCAACCGCTGCCTCGGCATTGCCAGCCACCACTGCTTCCACAACAGACCGATGCATTCCTTTCGGGTGCACGTAATCAGGGTCAGGGTTTACTGCCTCAACCACCTCTTTGGTTAATCGCAATAGGGATTTCATTAGGGCTTCAAAAAAGCGATTTCCGCACATCTCAGCCAGAATAAAATGGACTCTCTGCTTCCTGTCCACATCTATTGGTAAGGACGCTACGGGAAGCTCTTCAACCTCCAAAGCCTCTTTCAGCAGCTGAGCATATTCCGGGGTAATGTGTAAGGTAGCCAATCGGGCTATGTCAGGTTCAATGAGGAGCCTTACCTGGTACATTTCAGGAATGGAGATCTTATCAGCCAAAAATAAGTCTAAGAAAGCGTTTGTTAGGTATTCGAAGGTCAGATCGATTACGTAAGCGCCGCCTGTCGCCCCCTGCCGGGTCACCATGAATCCTGCATGCTCCAATTTCCGAATTGCCTCCCGAATTGCCACCCGGCTCACCTGAAACTCTTCCGCGAGGTCACGTTCTGAAGGTAGTTTCTCTCCAGCTTTGAAATGGCCTGATACGATCGTCTGCTTAAGCTGCTCAGCAACCTCTTCTGAGATTCGTAACTGTCTTATGGGCTTAAATCTGGACATTGGTTTGGAGCCCTCAATCCAATATTGGAACCAACATCAGGATATATTAAAAAGAAAAAATTTACAATAATTTTGTTGACAAATTATTTTGATTGGGCTAAATGTACCAATCTTCTTCGGTTGGATGGTTGTATCGAAATTAATAGCCTTTCTCTGAAGGGAAGTCTCTAAACTTCGAGATTGACAAGGAATTCGATTTCTGCAATATTAATGGTCGCCTGTTCTAAATCATTTTAAAGGAGGATGGAGTTATGAAAAAGGGAATCTTTTTGGGCTTTCTGTTTTTTGGGTTGGCTGTCTTCATCGTTTCCCCTTATACCTCTCATGCACAACTTAAACCCGGTGAGCCTATTGTCATTGGTGTTCCTACTGCCTTAGGTTCTATTGAGGGGCGGGATGGCTGGATGGC
>DATHCH010000057.1:0-36463 GCA_035319625.1 Thermodesulfobacteriota bacterium | reverse complement strand
TTAAGATCTCACTCGACCCCTGGACCCCTTGAATCCTTTTTTAATGACTTCTTCGGGATGGGAGATTCTTCCCTTGATAGCACTCGCTGCGGCCACTGCAGGGCTTGCGAGATAGACCTCACTCTGAGCGTGGCCCATTCTTCCGCGAAAATTGCGGTTTGTCGTGGCCAATGACCTCTCCCCATCCGCTAAAACACCCATGTAGCCCCCAAGACAAGGGCCGCACGTGGGAGGGCTGATCACAGCGCCGGCTGAGAGAAATATCTCAAACAGGCCTTCCTTCAAAGCCCGACGGTAGATCTCCTGAGTAGCGGGAATAATGATTAGTCTCAACGAAGGGGCAATCTTTTTCCCTTTTAAAATCTTAGCTGCCACGCGGAGGTCTTCAGGACGACCATTGGTGCAGGAGCCGATGACAACTTGATCGATTTCGATTTTCCCAACATCCCTCACATCTCTGGCGTTGGAAGGAATATGAGGAAGTGAGACCTGCGGGTAGATCTTCGAGGCATCATATTCATACACCTCTCTGTATTTGGCATCAGTATCACTATGGTAGAGCCTATAATGCCTCGTTGCCCTCTTCTTGACGTAGTGAAGAGTTATTTGATCGGGATCAAAAATACCGCTCTTTCCTCCGGCCTCAATCGCCATATTGGCCATGGTGAAACGGCCTTCCATAGATAGTGTTCTTATCGTCTCTCCGGTGAATTCCATTGCCTGATAAAGGGCTCCGTCGACACCGATCTGTCCGATCGTGAAAAGGATGAGATCCTTCCCGGAAACCCAGGGGTTCAGCTCTCCATAAAAGATGAACTTGACGCTTTCCGGAACTTTAAACCAGAGCCTCCCCGTCGCCATCACCGCTGCAAGGTCTGTGCTGCCCACTCCGGTTGAAAAGGCCCCGAGGGCACCGTAAGTACAGGTGTGACTGTCAGCGCCGATCACGACATCTCCTGGCAGAACCAGTCCTTTTTCAGGGAGAAGCGCATGTTCGATCCCAACCTGTCCGATCTCAAAATAATTCGTAAGGCGGTGGGCTTTTGCAAAATTCCTGAGGACTTTACATTGTTCGGCAGAAAGAATGTCTTTGGCAGGTGTAAAGTGATCGGGAACCAGGACGACGCGATCCCGGTGGAACACTTTTTCGGCGCCCATCTCCTCAAAGGCCTGAATGGCAAGGGGTGCGGTGATATCGTTGCCGAGGGCCAAATCGACCCGGGCATCGATCAGATCGCCGGGAAAGACCTCTTTTTTCTTGGCGTGGGAGGCCAGTATCTTTTCTGTAATCGTCATTGGATGAGTTTTGGCCATTACATTCCCACCAATTTCTGCTTTTTGAATTCTATTTTGTTCAGGGCATTGATGTAAGCCTTGGCGCTGGCGACAATCACATCGGTATCCGCGCCCTGGCCGATCACGGTTTGGCCCTTCTCCGCCAGCCTCACGGTCACCTCTCCCTGGGCCTCTGTTCCGCCGGTGATGGCGTTGATGGCGAATTGTAGGAGTTTCGACCTCGTGCGAGTGATCTTTTTGATCGTCTTAAAGGTAGCGTCCACCGGGCCATCCCCAAAACCAGCCTCCTGAATGACCTTTCCATCCACTTCCATTTTGACCGTGGCGGTCGGAACAGTCATGTTTCCAGCGATGACATTGAGATAAAGGAGCTTGAAACGATGGGACATCCGGAGGATCTCTTCCACGACGATCGACTCAAGATCCTCATCATAAATCTCACGCTTCTTGTCTGCCAGCTCCTTGAATCGGGTGAAGGCCAGTTGAAAATCCTTGTCTGAAAGCCGAAAACCTAAATCTTTCAACCTATCTTTGAAGGCGTGGCGCCCGGAGAGTTTTCCGAGGACGAGAGTGGATTTAGGGATTCCCACGGATTCGGGCGTCATGATTTCATACGTTTGTTTCTTCTTCAGGACGCCATCCTGATGAATGCCGGACTCATGGGCGAAGGCATTCGAACCGACGATGGCCTTGTTGGGCTGGACGACCATACCGGTAATCTTCGAAACCAAACGGCTGGTGGCAAAGAGATGCCTGGGAACAATCTGCGTATAGTATGGGAACATATCTTTTCGCGTGCGGATGGCCATTACCACTTCTTCGAGGGAGGTATTTCCTGCCCTCTCGCCAATCCCGTTGATCGTGCACTCCACCTGTCTGACACCATTCTGGATCGCAGCGAGGGAATTGGCTACGGCCAGGCCAAGATCATTGTGGCAATGGACGCTCAGCGTGACCTTTTCTACACCTTTCACTGTGTGCCGAAGAACCCGGATCAGTTCCCCAAACTCAGAGGGAATCGCATAACCCACGGTGTCGGGGATATTGATTGTGTTGGCTCCGACTTGGATGGCTGCTTCGATCACTGTTGCAAGAAACTTCACATCACTTCGGGTCGCATCCATTGCTGAGAATTCGACATTCGGCGTAAACCGCTTTGCCCTTGCTACAGATTGAGCAGCCGCCCGGAGGACTTCTTCCTTGGTCATCTTCAATTGGTGCTTGAGATGGATATCCGACGTGGAGATGAACGTATGAAGGAGGGGAAACTTAGCCCCCTTGACCGCCTCCCAGGCCCGATCAATGTCCTGAGGATTTGCCCTGGCCAGAGCTGCTACCTGCGAACGCGTGACCGCCCTGGAAATCGCCTTGACCGCATCGAAGTCTCCTTGTGATGAAATGGGAAAACCCGCTTCGATGATATCGACTCCCAATTTTTCCAACTGTTGGGCGATCCTCACCTTTTCCGCCACATTCATCGTCGCCCCGGGGGACTGCTCCCCGTCGCGCAACGTCGTATCGAATATCTTGACCTGTGCTTTCAATTTCTCCTCTCCTTCTCAAAAAGCGAGACGATCCTCTTAAAGAACTCTTCCTCCTCCCAGATTTTCATTTCGATGCGAAGAGCCCAGATCGGAAGATGACCAATGTTCAATCTTTTTAATTTTACCATATCTTTCTCTGTCGTGACAATGCCACCGGCTTCTTTCGCTTTTTCCTCTATGTACGACAAATCTTTGGCGGTATAAAGATGGTGATCCGGGAAGATCGCTTCTCCAACAATCTTCATTTCACATTTCCTTAGCATTGAAGAGAAGGAATTGGGATTAGCAACTCCGGAAAGAGCGAGTACCTTCTTTCCTTTCAAAGAATCGAGTCCTTCTTGCTGCTCTTCAGGGCCCACGAGACTCACCAGTACGTAGTCCCTATGAAACACCTGAGCTCCAGGATATATTTCTTGAATTTTTTTCTCCAGAGGCTGATAGGCCGCAGGCTCCGCTGCTTTGTTGATCAAGAGGAGATCGGCCCTACGAAGGTGCGATAAGGGCTCCCTCAAAATTCCTCTCGGCAGAAGATGACAATCTCCAAAACCGATGGTTGAGTCGATGAGCAGGATGTTGATATCTCGATAGAGGGGAAGATACTGGTAACCATCGTCTAATAGCAGCCCTCTCACACCAAATCGTTGAAGCGCGAGTTGGCCGTTGATGAAACGGTCTTTCCCAACCAGGACAGGGATGCCCTGACAAGCCTTTGCCACCAGGAAGGGTTCGTCCCCTGATTCCTCAGGTGAAAGGAAGGTCGTCTTGCCATCGCTCACTACCGGCTCGGAAGTCTTCGTTCTTTTATACCCTCTGCTCAGAATGGCCACAGGGATTCCTCTGGCCGCCAGCCCTTTTGCCAATGCTATCACCAAAGGGGTCTTGCCTGTCCCGCCCACAGTGATGTTCCCGACGCTGATGACAGGACAGGGAAGCGTTCTTGTTTTCAATAATTGAAGTGAATAGAGAAAAGATCTTGTTCGAACACCCCATCCGTAAGGTAAAGAGAGGAGATAAAGAGGAAAGAGAAGGACTCGTTCCCAGAGGGACTTCTTTTTTCGATAAAGGAATTGGTCGATACGACGCATATTGGTTAAAAAATAGTTCGGAGTAATTAGTTCGGTGTTCGGAGAAATTGCTTCTAATGCTCCGGACTCTGAACTTCAACGAGAAAGGAAAGGTCGGATCTCCTCAAACATTCTTTCTGTTGCCCCTTGATGTTTCTGAAGAAATTCATAGCCTTTCTCTCCTACCTCTTCGCGGGCCCGTCCGTCGAAAAGGAGGCGTCTCAATTGAGAAAGGAGTTCTTCTTTCCCGGATACCTGAATGGCTCCTCCCGCCGCAATCAGACGGCTGGAGATTTCCATGAAATTAAACATATAAGGACCGAAGAGGACACACTTTTTAAAGAACAAAGGCTCGAGCGGGTTATGACCTCCTATCCGAACAAGACTCCCTCCCACGAAGACCAGTGTCCCGAGGCTGTAAATGCCCATCAATTCGCCCATCGTATCGAGGAGGATCACATCGGGACTCTCTTGATCGGACCGGCCCGGGTCCATTGGAAGGGAAGTTTTTCTCAGCCATGATATCGCTTCTTTTCTCAGGATTGTCTCCACCTCCTCCAGTCGTTCGAGGTGTCGCGGGGCAAGAATGAGAAGGAGATGGGGTTCTATCTTTTTCAACTCTTTGTAAAGGCTGACCAAGATTTCCTCTTCTGCAGAATGAGTGGATCCTGCAATGAGGATTTTCTTCTCCCCATGGAACCCAAGGGCTTCAGCCATTTTACCTAAGGTTTCCTGGGTGAAGGAGGGGAAGGCCTGATCGAATTTCAAATTTCCCACCAACTTAGTCTTTTGAGATTCTACTCCGATCTCAACAACTCGCTCTTGATCTTCTTCCGTCTGCATTAGAAAGAGGGAAATGTATTTCAGACATTCTTTGAAAAAGAATTTGAAGAGGAGATAACGCCGAAATGACTTTTGGGAAATCCTTCCGTTGAAGAGAACGATGGGAATTCCCATTTTTCCAAAAGAACGGAGCAAGTTCGGCCAGAGCTCTGTCTCTGCAATGAGAAGGAGGCCGGGTTGGATTTTTTTGATGCTTCTCCGAATGATAAAGGGATGGTCGATCGGCACAAAAAGGATTTGATCCGCTTCGGGGACGTGGAATTTGGCTGTCTCTTTCCCGGTGGAAGTCATCGTGGTTAAAACAATCCTGGAATGGGGAAACTCCTTTTTGATCTTTTTCAAAAGAGGGATTGCACAAAATACTTCTCCGACCGATGCCGCATGAACCCAAATCGGTTTTTTGAAAGATGGGCTTTGAAAAAACCCCAATCGTTGAGGCAGTGCCTTTCGAAATCGCTTGGAGATAAGACTCCGCAGAAGGAAGTAGGGAGCAGAAAGAAGGACCAATATTGTAAGGAGGATGTTATAAAGGTAGTAGATCATATAGTTCTACTAATCGCAAATTTTCAAATTCAAAACAAATTCTACACGGCGGGTTCGTCACCCATGCCTGCCGGCAGCCAAGCGAACCATGAAATTTCCCAGGATTATCCTCCCCCTTGATGGGGGAGGATCGAGGTGGGGGTGAACACGGCATGGCCCCCTCACCCCCCCGCCCTCTCCCACCAGGGGAAAGGTATTTTCAACGTAATCCCAATTTTTGAATGACCAAAACATTGAACTGTTTTGAGTTTGGTGCTTTGGAATTATTTGGAATTTGGGATTTTCTATTTGGAACTTCTTATCACCGCTTGGAGCTTTTGACGGTATGAAAAGAATTCCGTTAACTATCGAAATAGTGGTCTGCCCTCTCGGTCAACTCATTCAGACGATTTTCCAAGAGAATTCTTTTCTCCTCGAGATGGGCCCGATCCCCGTTTTGATCGACCTCAATCGGTTCTCCCCAGATGAATACGCCTCTTGAAAAAGGGTAAGGGAGAAGAAACTGATCCCAGCTGTTGAAGATCTTCCTTTTCGAGGCGCTGAAGGTTAATGGAACAATGGCCCTTCCTGTCAGTCTGGCCAACTCGATCACACCAATCTGGACCTGGTGACGAGGTCCCCTCGGTCCGTCCGGGACAATGGCGATATCGGAGCCATGAGCCTTGACCATCTGTTTGAAACCGGAAAAACCTTTTCGCCTGGTCGAACCAAACATGGCATGGAAACCGAACCGCCTCAGGGCCTTTCCCACCACCTGGCCATCCCGATGGGGAGAGACGAGAAAGCTCAATTTTTTTCCTTTGTAGACAATAGGCATCATGAATAACCTTCCATGCCAGAAGGCCCCGATGGCAGGGACCCCCTTCTCCCAGAACCGTCTCGGAATCTCCGGATGGATCTCCTCAAACTGCATCGTCCAAGCTAAAATCTTGATGGTCCAGTAAGCGCACCATGCTCCCCACCAAGAAACCAACCTCTTCTTCAGAGTCTTAAGAACCATCTTAGGCAAAAAAGTAATTTGAAATGTCAAAGTTTAAAGTTCAAATTAATTTCAAATTTCAAAGCTTAACGTTTTTTCCTTTTGAGTTTTGACATTTGGCATTAACTTTTGGTGTTATTAATAGACCTTCTGTGTTTTGGACACGGTCTGAATTCTCGCTCCGTCATCTTTGAACTGAAGGTTGTAAAGACGACAATATTCCCCGTTGCAGGCGATCAATTCCTCATGCGTTCCTTGTTCCACGATCCGGCCTTCAGAAAGGACGACGATCCGGTGGGCGTTTCGGATGGTGGAGAGCCGATGGGCGATGACGAAGACCGTTCTCCCTCTCATCAACTCTTCCAATGCCTTTTGGACTTCTGTTTCAGAATCAGAATCCAGAGAGGAGGTGGCTTCGTCCAAAATCAGAATAGGAGCATTCTTTAGGAGGGCTCTCGCGATGGAGATGCGCTGCCGCTCCCCTCCGGATAGTTTGACGCCCTGTTCACCGATGTTCGTATTGTAGCCTTGGGGCAATCGCTCGATGAAGTCGTGAGCGTTGGCTGCCTTGGCAGCCTGAATGATCTCTCGATCGGAACATTGCAAATTTCCATAGGCGATATTATTCCGAGCCGTATCATTAAAGAGGATGGTTTGTTGCGTGACCAAACCGACCTGATCCCGGAGGGATTTCAAGGTGACCTTTCGAATGTCACAGCCATCGATAAGAATCTCTCCCTGTTCCACATCATAGAAACGGGGCAGGAGATTGACCAAAGAGGTCTTCCCCGCCCCACTCATCCCCACCAAAGCGATGACTTCTCCCACCCTTACCTGAAGCGATATGCCTTTCAGCACAACCTCATCTTCATATTTGAAACTGACCTTATGAAAATCTATCCCCCGGCGGATGGGAAGAAGTGGAACAGCTTCCTTTGCATCTTTGATATCGGCAATGGTATCGAGAAGCTCAAAGATACGCGCCGCCCCTGCCAGACCTTCCTGAATTTCAAGGTTGACTTTGCTTAAATCACGGATCGGAGCATAGCACATAAAAACGGCCAGCAGAAATGACCCAAAGGTGCCTGGCGTTAATTCCCCTCGCATAACCATGGAGCCCCCAACCCAGATGATGATCGCTGCCGCGATCCCCCCCAGCAATTCCATCAGTGGGGTATTCAGCGCTCGGACCTTGATCCTCTTAAGGACTGTTTTGAACAGCCGGTCATTCTCCTCGGTGAAACGCCGTTTTTCATACTCTTCCATGTTGAAAGCCTTCACAATCCGATTTCCGGTGATGGTTTCGTGTAGGAAGGTCGTAAGGAGGCCTAATCGTTGTTGCCCCTTCCGGGCAAATTTCCGCATCTTCTTTCCAAATCCTCTAATGGGAATGATGGCCAAAGGAAAGATGACATAAGCAATGATGGCCAATTTCCAGCTCTGAAGAAAGGCGACAGCCACCAGGCCGAAGAAGGTAAAAATATCTTTGAAAACACCGGCCGTGGTGCTGGACACCGCTCCTTGAATCAACGTCACATCATTTGTGATCCGTGAGATGATAATGCCTGTAGGTGTTTTTGTAAAGAAAGAGAGCGAAAGGCTCTGGAGGTGATTGTAGAGTTTCTCCCTGACATCCGCGATAATCCTCAGTCCTACAAAATTCATGAAGTAGGCTTGGCCGTAATTGAAGATGCCTTTTAACAGATACAGGAGGATAAGAATGATAGGGAGTAAGCGAAGCATCTCCATACCCCCTTTGAGCAAGAAGCCTTCGAGGTGAAGATGAAGAATAATATGGTTCACGAATGGGGGAATGGTCATTGAAGACATTCCCTCTTTCCTGAAGAAAACGCCGTCCACAACGGGTTTGAAAAGCCACGCCGTAGCTGCCGTCAGCATAGAGACACCGACCATACAGACGACGGCAAGGATCAATTTGAACCAATAGGGTTTTACAAATTCAAGGAGCCTTCGGTAGAGAGACATATTGATTACCCCAATCCCTATGAATCTTTACTTAATACGGCAAATTCCAATCCCGCCAAGGCGGGATCAAATCCCAAATTCCAAATAATGACCGATAACCAAATTCCAGCATTCAAATAATAACCAATGATTCAAAAAATTTGAATATTGGTGCTTGGAATCTAGTGTAGTACATCCAACGCTTCTTTACGTTGTTTCTCAGGCCGTCATTCCCGCCCCGTATCCCAATGCGGATCTCCGCGGAGGGTCGCTCCGACAAGCACGGGGTAAACTCCACCGGGAATCCAGTTGAAAAGACCAGATTCCGGATCAAATCCGGAATGACACATTAAAGTAAAGGGACTTTTGACGCACTACGCTGGTCGTTGATCGTCTTCATATCAAAACCCCGCCTCTTTCATCAAGGAAAGGGTGATGTGGGCAGCACATTGGGCTGCTCCGGGCTCCCCAAGCTTCTGACGCACCTCCCCCATGGACTCCACCATTTTTCGGCTCAGAATGGGATCCCTCAGGATGCGAAGAGCTTCGTCGGAAATCCTTTGGGGATTGACATCTCTTTGAAGCAATTCCGGGGCGATTTCTTTCTCCGCCACCAAATTGACGAGGCCGATGTGATCCAATCGAACCAACGCCCTGGCGACCCAAGAGGATGGAAGAGAGACTTTGTAGATGATGATCATGGGTTTCCCAAGAATCGCTCCCTCCAACGTGACCGTCCCGGATGCGGCGATGAGAAGTTCGGAGAGATTCATCACATCGTAGGTGAATCCCTCCACGACTTTCACGGGTACAGAAATATTTTTCATCCAGGGAGACAACAACGTTTTGGGAAGGCCAGGGGCAAGAGGGATGACGAACTGGAGATCCGGGATCTCTTCTTGGAGGAGATGAGCCGAGGCCAGAAGGGGAGGCAGGAGTCTTTCTATCTCATGGATTCGGCTTCCGGGGAGTAAGCCAACGGTTCTTCGGTTTGGGTCCAGACCAAATTGTTGGAAGGCCTTTTCCTTGGGGAGTGTCGGCTTCACGATGTCGAGAAGCGGATGGCCCACCCACTCCACATCAACCCCTGCTGCCTCATACAGAGGGACCTCGAAAGGGAAGAGGACGATCATTTTCGTCACCAGCCGGGCGATCAACTTAATCCTTTTGGGTCTCCAGGCCCATACCTGAGGACTGATATAATAGAGAATTGGGATTCCTCTTCGGTGAGCGATCTTAGCCAACCGAAGATTGAAGTCGGGAAAGTCAATGAGGATGACGAGATCCGGCCTTTCCCGCTCAATCGATTTCTTCAAGCCCTGAAGCGCTTTCAGGATTGCCCTTAGCTTGAAGAACACCTCTGTAATCCCAACAACAGAAAGAGATTGGGAAGGGTAAAGAATTTTCATCCCCGCCCTTTTCAACCCCTCTCCTCCGACGCCGAAAAACTGGATTTCCGGGTCAACGGATTGAATGGCCTCCACCAGGTGAGAACCGTGAAGGTCTCCTGAAACTTCCCCGGCGACCAACAGAATCTTTTTCGATCCCATCCGTTTCAGTCGCCCCCTGTCCTCTTTTTCCTGTTGAGGTCATCAATCTTCTGGATGAACTGAAGTGCCAAGTCTAATGCCCGCCTCCCATCCAGCCCAGAGACCCGAGGATTATTTCGGTTCCTCACACTCTGGAGAAAAGAGCGAATCTCAGCCTCCAGAAGATCAGTCTTCCGGACCGGGATCTCCTCGGTTACCATTCCGAGGGGGACCCCTTTCTTGGAAAAGAAGAGTTTTTGAGACTGGTAGTCGATGGATAGGATTCCGTCCGGCTGGAAGATCCGGGTTTTCCGAACTCTATCGGTCGACACGCGGCTTGCGGTTAAACTCGCTACACACCCATTTTCGAATTCAATGCGGGCATTGGCGATGTCCGGGTATTGGGTGAGGAGGGAAACGCCGGCGGCCTGAAGCTGTTTTACCTTTGAGCTCACCAGGCTCAAAAGGATATCAATATCGTGAATCATCAAATCCAATACAACATCGACTTCCATGCCCCTCCCTGTGAAGGGACCTAGCCGATGGGATTCGATGAACCGTGGGTCCCAGACCCTTCCCTCCAATCCGGACAATGCTCCGTTGAATCGCTCCAGATGGCCTAACTGAAAGACCAGATTCCTTGACTCAGCCAATGCGATCATCTCATCAGCCTCCTCAAGCGTGTTCGAGATGGGCTTTTCCAAAAGGACGTGGATTCCTTGCAGGAAAAAATCTTTCGTCAGCGAATAATGAAAAGGGGTGGGAACAGCAATGCTTACCGCCTGGACTTTCTTGAAGAGGTCAATGTGATGTTCGAAAGGTTGGGTTCGGTATCGTTTAGCCATTTCCCTGGCACGGGAGGGATCGGCGTCCACCACACCCACCAATTCCACCTCTTTTATTTTAGAATATTTCTCTGCATGGAATTGGCCAAAGTATCCGACACCGACGACACCGACCTTGATTTTTTCCACTTAACGGGCAATCCCCCTCTTCGAATGCTGGATGAAATCGAGGAGATGTTGGACCTCTGGGGTGTGAAAAATTTCATCCTCCCCCACCTTCTTTATCGCCTTCTCCAATGTCAGACCAGAACGAAAAATAATTCGGTAGGCTTTCTTCAGAGCCCTCAGGGTTTCCTCTGAGAAGTTGGCTCGTTTGAGGCCGACGGTGTTGAGCCCGAAGAGCTTTGCCCGGTCCCCTTGTGCCTTTGTGTAGGGAGGGATGTCCAGGAGGACGCCGCTGAAACCTCCAATGATGGCATAGGCTCCCACTCGGATGAACTGGTGGACGGCGACGAGCCCTCCGATGATGGCCCAGTCTTCGATCACAATGTGCCCGGCCAGGGTCGCGGCATTAGACATGATGACTTCATTTCCGATTAGACAATCGTGAGCGACGTGGGAGTAGGCCATGAAGAAATTTTTATTTCCGATAACGGTCCTCCCGCCTCCTTTGACCGTACCGCGATGGAGAGTGACAAATTCCCGTATGACATTCTCATCGCCCATCTGAAGAAAGGTCTTCTCTCCCTTGTATCCTAAGAACTGAGGCGCTTCTCCGATGGAGGCGAATTGGAAGATCCGGCATCGTTTCCCAATACGAGTTCCCTCCCGGATGATCACATGGGGCCCGATCTTCGTCTCCTGATCGATCACTACGCCCTTTTCAATCACGGAGTAGGGACCGATGTCGACGCCCTCACCGATTTCAGCCTTTGGGTCGACGATGGCTGTTGGATGAATCATTTTTCTTCTCCTAACATGGCCAAGAGTTCTGCTTCAGCCACCAATTTTCCATCGACCAAGGCCTTTCCCTTAAACCCCCATATGGATTGCCGATGTTTGGTCATCTCAATTTCAAGACGAAGTTGATCTCCCGGGATGACCGGTTTTCTGAATTTGACGTTGTCCATGCCCAGAAAGAAGACCGGATTCTTACGGCTTTCCTCGTCCACCGACTGAAAAACGAGCATCCCGGCCGTCTGGGCCATGGCCTCCACAATCAATACCCCGGGCATAATGGGGCGGCCCGGAAAATGACCCGGGAAGAAGGGCTCGTTATAAGTGACATTTTTAATCCCGACAATCCGTTTTCCGATCTCCACTTCCAGAATTCGGTCTATCAACAGAAAAGGATAAGCATGGGGGAGGATCTTCATAATCTCTTTAATCTCGATCATCTACTTCTCCTTCCCTCTCGAAGAGAGGGTCTCTTCGATCTTTTTTAAACGTTTCTCCATGTCGACGAGTGTTTTTCTCATCTCCGGCAGTTTCGGAAAGACGGCGTTCGACCGGAGAAATTCACGGTGAGGCAGGGCAGGGCTTCCGACGTAGCCCTGGTTCCCGGGCAGGTTGTGGGTCACTCCGGCTTGAGCCCCCACGATGACATTATCTCCAATTTCAACGTGATCCACCACTCCCACCTGTCCGGCCAAGGTGACATTGCTTCCGATCTTGGTCGACCCTGAGATTCCCGCCTGGGCGCAGAGGACCGAGTCCTCGCCAATCACGACATTGTGGGCGACCTGAACGAGGTTATCGATTTTTGTCCCTCTGCGGATGATCGTCTTACCCAATGTAGCCCGGTCAACCGTGGTATTGGCGCCGAGTTCGACATCGTCCTCGATTTCCACACTTCCCACCTGGGGGATTTTGATATTCTTCTTTCCTTCCTTCACATACCCAAACCCGTCACTTCCAATCACCACCCCACTGTGGAGAATAACCCGTTTTCCTACAAGTGTCCCGGGATAGACGGAGACATTGGGATAAAGGATCGAATCCTCTCCAATGGCAGCGTCCTCCCCCACATAGACCCCGGGATAAAGGGTGACCCGATCTCCGATCAAACACCGGTCGCCGATGTGGACAAAAGGATAGAGCGTCAGACTTTCTCCTAATTTTGCAGTGGGGCTGATCCAGATATTGGAATCGATCCCTTTGGGCTCATAAGGTTTGTGGTAAAAGAGGGTGAGGATCTTAGCAAAGGCCAAATGGGGATTGGCGACGCAAAGAAGAGGTTTGTCCGCCTGGCTCATCTCTCTCGAGACGATGATCGCCGAGGCATTGGTTCCCCTGAGCTTCGGAAGGTATTTCGGGTCGGCGATGAAGGTGATCTCTCCCGCTTGGGCCTCCTCGACGGCGGCGACGCCGAAGATTTCCGTCTCCCCATCTCCCACCACTGTTCCACCTACCCATTCGGCTAATTCCTTAAGACGCTTCTTCATCCTCGTACCATGTCCCTTTTCGTGGAGGTTTCATCAAAAGGGTTGCAAAATCCCAAATTTCAAATCACAAATCCCATAAATCCCCCTTTAGTAAAAGGGGGTGCCTGCCGGTAGGCAGGGGGGATTTGGGAATGTATTTTCTGACCAATTTCAAATCCGAATGAGCGGGGGGTTTTCGTTTGAGATTTTGAATTTTGGTTCATTGTGAATTATTTGTAAATTGGCCTGCCTGCCCTGTACCAGTACGGTTCAGGGCCTGTGCGAAGTCCCGCCTTGCGGGGCGAGGCAGATGCTTGGAATTTGGTGCTTCCTTACTTCTTCTGGGCATCATACGCTTTGATTACCCGATCAGTGATATCAAGGGCCTTGGAGGCGTAGAGCACAATGTTTTCATTCTTTTCCAGGATAAGAGTGTAACCTTCATCTGCTCCCACTTTTTGAATCACTTTCACGAGGCCGGTGGAGATGTTTCGCTCCATCTCCATTCGTTTCTGATTCATCTCGTTCTGAGTATCATCCATCCATCTCTGAAAATCTCGCAGTCTATTCTGATATTCTTTCTCCTTGCTCAGCCTGGCCTCTGGGGTCAGCATGAGGGTCTGCTTCTCAAAGGATTCTTTCATCGTTTGAAGCTCTTTCTGCTTCTCAACGCCAATACGTTGAATTTTTTCCACATCCTTGGTGATGGCCTTTTTCGCGTCTTTACCAGCAACACTCTCGTTAATTGCCCTCTGGATATCGACGTAAGCTACCTTTAAATCTGCAGCACAAACCGACCCGAGCCATCCCAATAGAATCAATCCCATAACGATCGCCAACTTTTTCCCGTACATCTTCGTTTCTCCTCTCTCTTGAGTTTAAGACCTCTATAGATTTCTTAATAAGCACTTCCTCCCGTAAACTGGAACACTTCTGCTTTCTCCCCTCTCCCCTTCTTTTTATTTAGGTTAAACCCCAGATCGATATGGATGGGGCCGAATGGAGAGTACCAACGAATTCCAGGTCCTACCGCAAAAGCGAGACCCCTGGTATTGACAACTTCGCCGCGATTAGTCCCCCAGCCCTCCCCTACATCGAAGAACAAAGCTCCCTGCAAGCCAATCTCTCGAGACAAAGGGAAGATCCATTCCGTACTGAAGACCCACATTTTCGTCGCGCCAAGGGGGTCACTGGTTAGCCTATCGACCGGTCCCGCCATTCCATACTCAAAACTTCGTACAGTGTCGATACCTCCTACGAAGAACTTTTCATAGATAGGGACCAGTTTCCCACCATAACCCCAAATCCTCCCTGCCTGGGCACGAAGGTTCAGGGTCGTATTCCAAGGTAATGGGAAAAACCAACTCGTATTTCCAACCAATTTGACGAAATAGTTATCTGCCCCTAAGATCCCTCCCGCATTTTCAATGAAAAGGCTGCTTCGGCTTCCCCGTCGGGGATTGAAGAAGTCGTCGCGGGTGTCAATGGAAGGGGTTAAACCAATGGCGCTGGTGGTTTTCTGCCCCTGCTGGTCCAGGATATAAACGGAGGTCTCCCCTGGTATCACATCATAGACATCGATGCTCTCCAATTTGTACATTACATCAAGACGAATCGTATCGGTCAATTGCCTTCCGAAACGGATGTCGCCTCCTGTAACTTTCCAGGAATATGTTGTGAAGTATCCCACTTGTTCGTGATAAACGTCAAAACCTGCCGCCACAGGGGAAGCTAAAAAATAGGGATCCGTTAAGCTCAATCTGAAATCTTCGGATTTAAACCCCTGGCTGAGTTTCAACGTTCCAGAATAGCCCAAACCAAAGAGATTGCGATCGGAGATGGAGGCGGTGCCCACCACTCCTTCTAAGGTACTATACCCGACTCCGAAACTGATGGCACCTGACGGGGCCTCCTCCACTTTGATATCGAGGTTGATTTGGTCTTCGGTGCTCCCACGGCTGGTGGTAAAGTCCACCTCTTTGAAGTATCCTGTCCTTTTCAGTCGGTCACGACTTTTATTCATATCGGTGGCGTTGTAAAGTTCTCCTTCGGCCACCCGAAGCTCCCTGCGTATCACCTTGTCGCGGGTCTTCGCATTCCCAACAACCTGAATTTTTTCGTAATAGACGCTTTTCTTCTTTTCAATTTCAAAGGTGAGGTGGACTAAAAGATGCTTATTGTCCACAGAGGTTTCAGGGTTGACCTCGACATAGGCATAGCCTTTATTAGCAAACTTTTCCGTGAGGGCATTGACCTCCACTCGAATGGCCGTATTGCTGTAGACATCGCCGCGCTTTATTTTGAGGACCTTGAACAAGGCCTCTCTGGTGGTGAGAAGATCTCCTTTGAAGTCGATATCCCCGAGATGATATTGAGGGCCCTCCGTGATCCCGATCTCGATCCGGATCTTTATTGGGTTGGAGAGATCGATCTTGGGCTCGGAGATCTTGGCTTCGAGAAAACCGTGATCGAAATAGTAGGCGGTCAGAAGTTGAACGTCATTTTTAAGGACATCTTCATCGAGCGTTCCGGTCTTGGTGATAATGGAGAAAATATTCTTCCGTTTGGTCGCCATCACCTTCCTCAAGTCTGAGCTTTTGATATGCTTGTTTCCCTTGAAGACTACTCTTTGGATATGTCCCTTGGGGCCTTCAGAGATCGTAAAGGTGACCGCGGCCTCATTGGTTTCCAAATAATCGACCTTATACTCCACCTTGACTCCGTAATAACCCTTCGAAAAATAGAGCCTCCGGATCTGCTCAGAATCCTCCTTTACCTTTTCGAGATTGAGGATGGAGCGTGCCTTGAGGCTCATCTTCTCTTTAATATCGTCTAACTTCACCTTCTTGTATCCCTTCACCAAGATCTCCTTGATCGAAGGTTTTTCCACAACAATGAAGATCACTTCTTTGCCCTGGGGGGTCGATTTGATATCCACTTGCACATCGGTGAAGTAACCCAGATCAAAAATGGACCGCAGATCCTCACGAACCTTTTCGATGGAAAAGGGACCTCCCTCCCGGCTTTTAATCGCTCCGCGAATGACCGCTTCTTCCACCTTCACATTTCCAAGGATCATGATCTTACCAATGTTTTCCTCGGCGCCGGCGCTTATCCCTACGAGAAGGGAGAAGATAAGCAGGACAAGCCCAATTTGCCTTACGATCATGTTCAGGCTCCTTCCCATTTTTCGGAATCTGATACAGATCCTCTGCTCCAATTTTTCGGACGGGAGTGGATGGGATGAGAAAATTTCCATCTTCATATCAAATCTTCATTTTTTTGTAAAGAGGCATTCTCTATCCGAACGCTCTTCCGTCGACCAGCTGGATCTGGCGGAACAATTTTTCAGCCAACCTTAGGTTGTGTGTCACGACAATCAGGGTGACCCCTTTGATCCGATTCAGTTCCCTGAGGAGATCAAAGACGGACTCCCCTGTCTTTGCATCGAGGTTCCCCGTGGGTTCATCGGCCAGCAGGACTTTCGGTTCCAAAACGAGAGCCCTCGCTACCGCCACGCGCTGTTGTTCTCCGCCGGAAAGTTCCCCAGGTTTATGAGACAAGCGCTCTTTGAGGCCCACCAACGTTAGAATCGCCTCTGCCCGAGAGAAGGACTCCTTTTCCGGAATCCCTTGGATCAAACAAGGCATCATCGTGTTTTCCAAGGCATTGAATTCGGGAAGCAGGTGATGAAATTGAAAGACGAATCCGATTTCACGATTTCGAAAGTGGGCAAGACCCTTTTCACTCAAGGTATAAACGTCTTTTCCTTCGTAGAGGACCTTTCCCGCCGTCGGTCGATCAAGCGTGCCTAAGACGTGGAGAAGCGTGGTCTTCCCTACACCCGAGGCGCCGACAATGGCAGCCTTCTCGCCCTGAGAAAAGGTAAGATCCACACCCTTGAGAACTTCCACCCTTTTGGATTTGTCTCCATAAGACTTGAAAAGCCTTTGTACTTGGATCAACTCTTTCAAACCATTGCCTCCTTAGCCTTTTGAATAGCTTCTTGGGAGAGAAGTTCGTTCGTCTGGGAGAGGCGATTTAGAGAGATCTCTTTCAGTTTGGTCTGGAGGGTAGGGAATCGGCGGAGGCAGGTGTTCAAGTCTTCCTTTGTCATCTCCATTAATTCGGTAGGGCGCGTCGTCCTGGCGTTCGCCGTGCGGGGCTTATCGAGAAGAGGCCCGATTTCACCAAAAAAATTTCCGCTTTCCAAAATGGCCAATAGCACTTTTTTCCCGCGCCGGTTTTGAGTAAATATTTCCACTTCGCCGCTTCTCACCATATAGAGGGAAGCGGGAGGATCCCCTCCTTTGAAGAGAAGGGTTCCTTCGGGGACCTTGCGAAGAAGAAACCGCTTCAAGACCTCCGCTCTCTCTTTGGAGGTGAGGGAGGAGAACATGGGGGAAAGAGCAAAAAGATTATCCAAAACTCGTTCCACAAAAAGGTTGTGGAGCACCTCATTCAGTCTGGGATGGATCTCGATCATCTTGTTTAATGCATTCCTGGAGATTTCGAGAATCTCACATTCGCTGACCGCCTTGACCGTGGCGTGTCTTTTTTGATCAATAAAATAGCCAAACTCGCCGAAGAAACTTCCCTCCCTGAGGTTGCGAACAGATACCTCCCTCCCCTCCGGCGTTCGCTTGGTGATGGACACCTCCCCACGACTGATGACGAAGAGGGAATCCCCTCTCTCTCCCTCCCGGCAGATCAAGGAGCCCGTGAAAAAGGTCTTGCATTGAATGTGTGGGAGGAAGGTTTGAAGCTCCCCTTCATCCAGCTCGGAGAAGAGAGGGATGTACGGAAAGGGGCGAAGGAGCTTCGCCTCTCTGGTTTTTTCTGCATAGAGTTGTGCCACCCGCTGATGAACATCCTGAGAGGACGGATCAATCCTCAAGATCATTTTATTGACAGAAATGGCTTGAAGCAGAAAGCCGTCGTGCGCATAAGCTTCCGCCACCTTTCGGTACATCTGGACGGCCTCTTCCTTTTGACCTAAACGCTCCAGCAGCTCTGCCACCTTCAACTGGGATCGAAAATCGCCTGGTTCCTGTGCACAATGATGCTGAAAGCATTCGAGGGCCCTCCTCCATTCCCCTCGGGAGAGGGCTTGCTGGGCCTCCTCTTTAAAAGACATCTTCTCCTTATTCATATCGCAATCCCTCTGCGGGGTCGAGTCTCGATGCCCTCCAGGAGGGATAAAGTGTGGCCAGGAGACTGATGAGGATTGTGGTGATGACGATCATCACCACATCCTGCGGATTGACCTGTGAAGGGAGTTTGTCGATATAATAGACATCGCTTGGAAGAATCTTAAACCCGAAAAGGTTCTCGACAAATCCTGAAACTTTCTCCAGGTTCAGCGCTGTTGCCAGGCCGATGACCGTCCCGAAGAAAGTTCCGACAACGCCGATGACCCCCCCCTCAATGATAAAGATCCTCAAGATCCCTTTTGAAGGGGCCCCCATCGATTTCAGAATGGCAATATCCTTATTTTTTTCCATGACCACCATGATCAGCGTGGAGATGATATTGAAGGCGGCCACTAAAACAATGAGGACAAGAATGATAAACATCGCCACCTTCTCCAGCTTCAGGGCGGAGAAGAGGTTTCGATTCATCTCCATCCAATCCCTCGTCCAGAAAGGGAACCCCAGCTTTTGGCGGATCTCTTTCCCAATCTTCTTCACTTTATAGATATCGTCCGTTTTGATTTCGATTCCTGTCACGCGAGAATCCATATTGAGGAATTTTTGTGCGCTTGAGATAGAGATGTATGCCAGGGTATTGTCGAAATCATACATCCCCGAATAAAAGATACCCACGACACGAAATCGCTTCATTTTGGGCATCATGCCCATGGGTGTCATGGTTCCGAGGGGGGAGATGACCTGGATCGGATCGTTAATCGAGACACCGAGCCGCTTGGCTAATTCAACTCCGAGGATGATGCCCGGAGACTCGCCTTCTGCCTTCAGGTCCTGAAGGCGTCCGGCCTTCATATTGTGGGCTAATTCAATCACTTTCCCAACGCGGTCCGGATCGATCCCATTGAGGACCACACCGAACACATTTGACTCTGAGGAGAGCATCACCTGACTCAAGATAAATGGCGTAGCAGAGACAACCCCTTTCACTTGCTCTACCTCCTTGACCACTTCTTCATATTGATCCATGCCTTCTTGGTTCGTCTTTAGGACGACGAGGTGAGCCTGGGTACCTAAGATCTTCTCCTTCAGGGTCTTCTCGAAGCCGCTCATCACGGCCAGGACAACGATCAATGCCCACACTCCAAGGGCGAACCCAATAATGGAGATGAGGGTGATGATGGAGATGAAGGTCTGTTTCCGTTTGGCCTTGAGATATCTCAGACCGATAAACCACTCATACCTCATAGAACCTTATTTCTCCATTCGAAGTAAGGGAAAGAAGACGACGTCCCGGATGGAAGGCGCGTCCGTGAGGAGCATGACCCAACGATCGATCCCAATGCCTTCGCCGGCGGTCGGAGGCATTCCGAATTCGAGGGCTCTGAGAAAATCCTCATCCAGGTTGAGAACGGCATCTGCCTCCTCGGCCCTCTCCTTCAACTGTTGGACAAAGCGCTCACGTTGATCCACGGGATCATTCAGTTCGGAGAAACCATTGGCAATCTCCCGACCGGCGATGAAGAGCTCAAAACGATCTACCACGTCAAGGTCCTTTCCGTTCCGACGGGAGAGCGGGGAGACCTCAGTGGGGTAATGGGTGACAAAGGTCGGCTGAACGAGATGCGGTTCGACGAGCTCCTTAAAGAGATCGTCGAGAACCTTTCCATGGGAGGTTCCCCTTCTCAGTTCAAGGCCGAGACGCTTGGCCAACTCGATCGCCCGGGACGGCGCTTTCATGATCACCGGATCAACCTTTCCATATTCCAAGAGAGATTCCTTGTAGAAGAGCCTTCTCCAAGGAGGGGTGAAATCGATCTCCTTGCCCTGATAGTTGAGGCGGAGTCCGCCATGAATTTCTTTGACGATGGAGGAGAGAAGTTCCTCGGTCATATTCATCATCTCTTCATACGTCGCATAACTCTGATAAAACTCGAGCATGGTGAATTCGGGATTGTGCAGCGTAGAGATCCCTTCGTTTCGAAAACAGCGATTGATCTCAAAAATCCTTTCAAGCCCTCCGATCACCAGTCGTTTTAGGAAGAGTTCCGGAGCGACCCTCAGATAGAGCTCCATGTCCAGGGCATTATGATGGGTCCTGAAGGGCTTGGCCGTCGCACCCCCTGGAATGGGGTGGAGCATCGGCGTTTCCACCTCCAAGAAGTCCCGTTGGATAAAAAAATCCCGGATCTTTTGAATGGTCATGATCCGTGTGAAGAAAATCTCTTTAACCCTTGGATTGGCAATGAGGTCTAGATAACGTTGGCGATAGCGAGCTTCGATATCGGTGAGGCCATGCCATTTCTCGGGTAGGGCCCGAAGAGACTTTACAAGGAGCTGAAACTTCTGAACCTGGAGCGTGAGTTCACGAGTCCTGGTTCGAAAGACTTTTCCCTCCAATCCAATAAAATCACCGATATCGAATGTTTTAAAGAGTTGAAAGGCCGCATCGCCGACAATATCCTTTTGTAGGTAAGCTTGGATTCTCCCCTTCCGATCTTGAATATGGATAAAACTGGCCTTCCCAAAGTCGCGGATCGCTATAATCCGGCCCGCCAGGCAGAAGGTTTCTTCAGCCGATTTCAATTCCTCATCCGAGAGGGAATCGAAGGTTTCATGAAGTTCTTTGGAGGTATGGGTTACCCTAAAATCGTTTGGGTAAGGATCGATTCCGTCCTTTCTCAAAGCCTCCAGTTTTTTGATCCTTTGTTGAATCAGCTCACTCGTTTCATCCATTTCTTCTGCCCCGAGCGATCCTCTTCCTCTATGGTACTAATCTCATTAAGATTTAAGAAAGTTTTAGGACTTTTCAAACTAACCCATTTTCACATATCAGTCAAGGGAAAACGGGATTTGAGAGGCCATTTTAGGGTGGGAATCGAAGAGTAAAGAGAGTAAAAATTGAATGTTGACTTGAGGATGATCGCACGGCATCTCCGTCTCGTTCTCGAGCGGCTCCCTGGCGATCCAATTGGCCGGAAATTACAATTTTCCTCTTTCGAGGCTGTCTGCCGGCGGGAGAAATCTAAGGGAGGATTCTCTCAATCTTGGCGATAAGGTCGTAAGGGAGGCCTTGGGTGATTCGAGCTTCGACCCAGTCGCCCGGTTGAGCGTTTCCGTACAGGAAAACAGAGCCATCGATCTCAGGGGCTTGTGTTTGAAGCCTTCCCCGTAGAACACCTCGTTCCCGTCGTGGGCCTTCTACGAGAACCACCTTCTTCTCGCCCGCCATTTCTTCATATTTTTTCAGAGAGATCGTTTTCTGAATCTCCATTAGGATTCTAAGACGTTCCCTCTTGACCCTCTCCGGGATGGGATGGGAGAGTCTGGAGGCAGGCGTTCCCTCTTCGGGAGAGAACATGAAGGCGCCAAGGTGATCGAACTGAACCTCCTCCACAAAATCGAGGAGTGCGTTGAATTGGCTTTCTTTTTCCCCGGGGAAACCAACCATAAGGCAGGATCGCAGGCTGACGCCCGTTAGAAAGGTTCTAATCTTTCTTAAGAGACTCCGGATTTCTGCTCCCTTTGTTCTTCGGCCCATTTGTCTGAGGATTTCATCATCGATGTGCTGGATGGGTAGATCGAGATACGGACAGATCTTATTTTCTTGAGCCATCAGTTCGAGAAGCCCATCGGTGAAATGGTCTGCCTTAGGGTAGGAATAGAGGATTCGGATCCAACGAAGTCCTTCTACTCTGACCAGGTTTTTAAGGAGTTTTTCTAAATTAGTTCCGTCCTTAAGGTCTCTTCCATAGGCAGTCGTATCTTGAGCGATCAAAATAAGCTCCTGAACCCCTTGATCCACAAGCCTCCGGGCTTCATCCCCAACGGATCGAAGTTTTCTACTTTGGTAGCGACCCCTGATCCTCGGAACCGTGCAAAAGGTGCAGGTATTGGAACAACCCTCTGCAATCTTGAGGTAAGCGATGAAGGGAGGGGTGGAGAGAATGCGAGGCGTCTTTTCATCATAGAGGAAAGTGGATTTCGGAACAAAACTCTTGCGCTTCGTTTTTTGAGAGAGCAACTTGGGAAGGTTTTGAAACGCTCCGGTACCGATGAAGAGGTCTACCTCGGGTAATTCCTTTTCCAAAACGTCTCCGTATCGTTGGGGGAGACATCCGGCAACGACGAGAAAACGGCAGCGGCCTTCCTTCTTAAGACCAGAAAGCTGAAGGACCGTTTCGACTGCCTCCTTCGTTGCGTCCTCGATAAAGGAGCAGGTGTTGACGATGAGGACATCAGCCTTTAAAGGATCCGTCGTCAGGAGATAGCCGTCTTTTGAAAGAAGGCCGAGGATCACTTCGGAATCGACTAAGTTCTTGGGACATCCCAGACTGACAAGGCAAACCGTTTCTTTCGCCATCTTAATTATTATACCCGACCAATTGCCATTATCCAACGAGGCACATCTCAGAGGGCAGAGCCTGAACCTTCAATGGTTCGGGAGCTTGCTTTATCAATAAAAAAATAATTCAAATGGCGTGAATAATTATGGTATAAATCTTTCTGTTGAATTCCCTTCCGGAAAGGAATCATCCATGGAAGTGGCCGTCATCGGCGGAGGAATTGTGGGATGTTATATTGCCTATCGTTTGGCGAAAGAAGGCAAGGAGGTTATTCTCCTGGAAAAGGAGAAGGCCTTAGGGGAACACACGAGCACACGAAACAGTGGTGTGATTCATGGAGGGATTTACTATCCCCAAGGTTCCCTCAAGGCCAGATTATGCGTTCGGGGTCGCCATTTGACGTATGAATTTCTGCAGAACCACGACATCCCCCATTGGAAATGCGGTAAGATGATTGTGGCCCTGGTGGGTTCGGAAATGAAGGCATTGGGAGACCTCAGAAAGCGAGGGGAGGATAACGGTGTAGAGAACCTGAGGCTATTAGATGCGTCTGAGATGCGAAAAATTGAGCCCCGAGTCACATGCTTTGGAGCCCTCCACTCTCCTGAAACGGGGATTGTTGATATGGCTGCCTATATGAGGATCATCGAAAGGATGCTGAGAGGACTGGGAGTAACGATTGTGAAACAATGCAGGGTCCTATCCATTGAAGATCATAATCGTCTGACAACTAACCGAGGTGAAATGAAGGTCGAGATGATCCTCAATGCGGCAGGACTTCATAGCGATAGTATTGCAAAGATGTGTGGCCTTGAGAGATACGAAATCATTCCTCACAAGGGTGATTATTATAATACGACCGAAGAGGTGATTAAAGGGTTAGTCTATCCTGTTCCAGATTCACCCCACTCCTTGGGAATTCATTTGACCCGGACGCTTGGAGAGGAGACTCTCATCGGTCCTTCAGCGATTCAGGTATCCGATAAAGAGGACTATGCGATTAAGACCCCCAGAGAAGAATTTGAGAAAGGGGTCCTTGCCATGATTCCTGACTTTAACATCCATAGAATTTATCCGGGCTATTCAGGCAATCGGCCCAAGCTTTATGACGAGGGCGTCTTGCAAACAGATTTTGTGGTATTGAAGCAAGGGCAGGGAAGAGTTCACCTTCTGGGAATTGAGTCGCCGGGGTTGACGGCCGCCCCTGCCATCGCTGAATATGTGGCGAAGATCATGAAATGAATGTCCCCAGACCTCCTCTCTATGCACGGGTGTCGTATCATTTTTTATTGCCGGCAAAGTCGTTAATCCTATAAACAGTTGTCGTCCATCCTGATCTTGTCTCACGCGTCCAATTTCTATTTTTTTTCTTATCTATTGACAAATCCAAGTTTCGTGGTAATTCTTTTAAATAAATTCGGGGTAAGTGCCATGAATTGGGACTACGACGTGATTGTGGTGGGTGGAGGGCCAGGGGGGTCAACGGCGGCGAGGTTTTGTGCCAAGGCTGGGTTGAAAACACTCATCATTGAGAAGGAACAATTGCCCAGATACAAACCGTGCGGGGGTTGCCTATCCACGAAAACCGTTAATCTCCTCGGCTTCGATCTCAGTCCCGTTGTCGAGAACACCATCTACGGAGCAAAATTCACTTATTGTTCCAAAGACCCTTTTATCATCGAGTCCAAAGATCCCATTGCATTTTTGGTGATGAGAGATCGCTTCGATCAGCTCTTGGTCAATAAAGCGATTGAGAATGGAGCCGCCCTGCTGGAAGGGGAGAAAGTCAAGAAGATAGAAGAGAAGAATGGCGGGGTTGAGGTGGAATTGGCGAAGGGGAGGAAATTTCAGTGTCGATATCTCATTGGCGCAGACGGAGCAGAGAGCATGGTTGCCAGGTCCTTACCTTTTCCACCGCAGAGGAACGATGAAAATGGAGTGGCGATAGAAAGTGAGATTGCTTTTGATTCGTCGATCCATTTTCCGGCCGAGGAGCTTCAATTCATCAATTTGGATTTCGGGAGAGTTCCTAATGGCTATGGCTGGGTCTTTCCGAAAAAGGAATGGCTCTCTATCGGGATTGGCGGAATGTTTAGAGAAACGAAGAGGCTGAACCCTCGCCAATACCTCCAATCCTTCCTCAAGGGATTGGATTACATCCCGGAAGGGAAGACAGGAAAGGTCATAGGCCATCTTCTTCCTTCTTTTTACGATGAAAAACAGAAAGTCTCCGAGGGGAAAATTCTTCTTGTAGGCGACGCTGCCCATCTGATGGATCCTTTGCAGGGGGAAGGGATTTACTATGCCATTCGAAGTGGAATGCTGGCGGGCGAGGCCATCATGGAATGGAAAAGAGAGGGGTTTGCTCCTTCGAATTATTATCAAAGGGCGGTTCATTCCGATATCTGTGGGAACCTGAAATGGGCGCTCATGTTGTCTCGTTTCGTTTTTCGTTTTACGAAATTGGCCTATCGGACTCTGAAACGCTATCCCGAACTGGGAGAGTTCTATCTAAAGACGCTCGAGGGGAGAGAAACGTATCGGGGGTTTGTGAGGACGGTCAAGACAAGGATCAAGGACTTTCTCAAAGGGCAGCTGAGTGAGAAGATTAAAGAAGCGATGGCAAGGATGTGAGGATCTAAAAACAAAGGTAAGAAGGGTTACTTTCCTTCTGGAAAAGCAATACGGAATCCCTCGGAGAGAGCGTTCGGGAGATCCTCTCGATATTCTCATCGAGACCATTCTTTCCCAGAATACCAACGATCGAAATCGAGACAAAGCCTACCAAAGACTGAGAACACGGTTTCCTCATTGGAAAGATGTCCTTGAGGCGAAAACAAGAAGTATCGTTTCAGCGATTCGGCCAGGTGGGTTGGCTGAACAAAAGGCACGGCGTATCCATGAGATCCTTCATTGGATCAAAGAACGTGAAGAGAGAGTCAGTCTTTCCTTTCTAAAAAAGATGGGTTTCGAGGAAATTAAGAAAACGATTGGCACACTAAAAGGGATTGGCCCAAAGACGCTTCACTGTCTCCTTCTTTTTGGTCTGGGGAGAGAGGCATTTCCGGTTGACACTCATATCCTTCGGATTGGGAAGCGCCTCGGTCTCATCCCGGAATGGATGGGCGCAGAAAAGGCACACGCGTGGATCGTACCCTTCCTTCCAAAGGGAAAGTCCTTGTCCCTACACCTCAACCTCATCCGATTTGGGAGATCCGTCTGCAAGGCAAGGAAGCCGCAGTGTAGCATCTGTTTTCTTACTAAAGAATGCCTTTATCCGGTCAAATGAATAATCCCCCCTCTCATAAAGGTATATGGGCTGGGGGGATCTGGGAAGGTATGATAGGTTACACCGTTTGAAAGATCTCGTTAGAAAACTTCTTCATATCCAAGATACGCCTGAAAGAACGGCCCTGGCCTATGCCGTCGGCATCTTCTTAGGGTTTTCTCCCTTCTTAGGCTTTCACACCCTTGTTGGTTTAGCGATTGCTTTTCTATTCGGGTTGAACCGGGTCGCCATTCTCTTAGGAGTCTGGACAAATACTCCCTGGTGGACCGTTCCGTTTTATATGGTTGCCACTTGGATCGGGATGCGGGTGACGGGGTCTTGGATTGACTGGGCGAAACTCAAAGAAATTTTTCAATTGGGATTGGATCGAGGATTTATGGATTCACATTTTTGGAGTCGTGTTGTTTCGCAAAGGGGTCTTTTCCTCTCTTTTAATATCGGTTCCTTAATTCTCTGCACCCTCCTCAGTTTCGTTGCCTATCCGCTCTCGCTGAAGTGGATACGATTCTACCGCCAAAAGAGAGGGAAGGGCAAAGGAGTATCCTGATTATCCTGCCAGCCTTGACACTTATCCCCTTTTGGTTGAAGAATTAATTGATATGGCGGAATGGAAAAAGGAGAAATCCAACTCCCCTATTGATTCGTGGCTTGACTCCGAGCCATGGAGAAAAAGGAGGCCTATTGGGTTAACCGGGCTTGCGGGTTCTTCCAAGGCCTACCTTTTATCTCGTTGGAGAGAAAAGGTAAAGGGGCCCCTTCTGGTCGTCACTCCTCACATGAGGAATGCCGAAATCCTCCTACAAGATCTTCGATTTTTTATGAGAGATTCGGAGGTCCCGTCTTTTCTTTTCCCTCAGTGGGAAACCCTTCCTTATGATGAAATCCCCCCTCATCCCGAAATCATCCGGGAACGGGTGAAGGTCCTTTTTTCCCTCCTGAAAGGGGAGGAAGCAGTGATCCTCTCATCCGTTAAGGCATTGATGCAGAAGGTTCTGGCCCCAGCCGATCTGAGAGAATCCGTTTTTTCCCTTTTTGTAGGCGAGGAGGTCGACCGCGATCGATTGATCAATTTTCTTCACGAAAAAGGATATACCTCGGCAAAAGTTGCAGAGGAAAGGGGGGATTTCAGCGTACGGGGGGCGATCATCGACCTTTATACTCCTTTTTATGAAGAACCCCTCCGGCTGGAATTTGACGGAGACCGATTGGAGTCCATCCGTCGGTTTGAGACAGAGACCCAACGTTCTCTTCCACAGGGAAGGATGGAAAACGCCATTCTCCTCCCGGCAAGGGATGTTTCAAAAGACGCATCTATCCAGCCGTTGAAGACCCTGCTGGACTATCTGACGGGGAATGAAACCCTCTTCATCGACGAAGGTGATGAAGCAAAGAAAGAGGCCGAGGCCTTTTTCCGTCTGATTCAGGAGCATTATGAAAAGGCTTTGTCAAAAAAGGGATCTGCACTTACTCCAGAGATGACTTATCTCAGCGACAAAGAGTTCTTCCATCTTCTTGAAAGATTTCAAACGGTTTATCTTGAAGGAGGCCCTGTTGCTTCTTCCCTATGCCAGCAGGTTTTTCCCGTTGAGATGGAGACCAACGAGAATCTCCGAAGGGAAATGAAAATTGCCCTTTCCGGGAGAACGAGTGTCTCGGAAGCTTCCCCCTTCTCGATACTGGTGAAAAACCTTCATGACCTGCGGGAAAAAGGGATGAGGAGCTTTATTGTTTCCCACACAGAGGGTCAGGCCGAGCGATTGAGAGAACTTCTTTCAGAGTATGGGGCGGAGCCACGACTGGAAAAAACGAGAAGGTTCAGGGAGGCCCTTGGTCAGCCCGAAGAAGGTCTCCTTCTTCTCGTGGGCTCCCTCTCTTCAGGGTTTCGAAACCTCCGGGAGGGGTGGGTGATTCTAACCGAAGAGGAAATCTTCGGCGAAAGAAGGAGGCTTCTTGACGGAAAGGTTCGATCTCCTCTCGTCTCCGCCTCATGGCAGAGAGGGAGCCCAGCCCTCTCCTCGTACCGTGAACTTCGAGAGGATGATTTCATCGTCCATATCGACTACGGAATAGGTCATTACAGAGGGCTGAAGCATTTGAAGATTTGGGGGGTCTCGAACGACTACCTTCTCCTGGAGTATCAAGACGGGGACAAACTCTATCTTCCTGTGGACCGGCTCAATTTAGTTCAGCGCTATATCGGAGGCGATGGAAAATCCGCCAGACTGGATAAGCTGGGAAGTCATTCATGGGAGAGGGCGAAGAAGAGGGCGAAGGCCGCTGTTTCAGAGATGGTGAAAGAGCTCCTCGACCTCTATGCGGCCAGACAGGTTTTTGAGGGCTTCAAGTTTCCTCCTATGGATCAATTCTATAAAGAGTTTGAAGCCACCTTTGAATACGAAGAGACCCCGGATCAGATGCAAGCAATCGATGAAGTGATCAAGGACATGAGCAACCCCAAACCCATGGATCGGTTGATCTGTGGAGACGTGGGGTATGGAAAGACAGAGGTGGCCATTCGAGCGGCCTACCGTGCCGTGATGAGCGGAAAGCAGGTCGCCATTTTAGTCCCCACCACGGTTCTGGCCCAACAGCACCACCAGACCTTTAAGGAGCGATTCAAGATTTATCCGGTGGTCATCGAGGTCTTGAGCCGGTTTAAGAGTCCCCGGGAGCAGAAGGAAATCCTTCAACGGCTGAAGGAAGGAAAGGTGGATATTGTGATCGGGACGCACCGACTCTTGCAGAACGATGTGTCGTTCCGGGATCTGGGGCTGGTGGTCATTGATGAGGAGCATCGATTCGGCGTCTCCCATAAGGAGAAGCTGAAGCAGATGAGAAAATTAGTGGACGTGATCACGCTGACCGCGACCCCTATTCCGAGGACGCTCCAGATGGCTGTCTCGGGAATTCGCGATCTGAGCCTCATTCAGACCCCCCCTGAAAATCGTCTCTCGATTCGGACACTCGTGATCCGTTATGATGAGGAGGTCATCCGAGACGCCATTGAGAGAGAGTTCGAGCGGGGGGGACAGGTCTTCTTCGTCCACCACCGGGTCCAAAACATCCATACGGTCGCGAACCATTTGAAGCGACTGGTTCCAGAAGCCTCCCTGGCCATTGCTCACGGTCAGATGAGAGAAAGGGAGCTGGAGAAGGTGATGGTGCAATTCGTCAACAAGGAAGTGAATCTTCTCGTCTGTACCAGCATCATCGAATCCGGGTTGGACATCCCGGCCGCCAACACCATCCTGATCAATCACGCAGAGCGTTTTGGTTTGGCGGACCTCTACCAAATTCGCGGACGCGTGGGACGGGGGAGTCATCAAGCCTATGCGTACCTCATCATCCCCGGAGACCTCACGCTTTCCAAGGATGCCATGAGAAGGCTTCGAGCCATTCAGGAATTGAGCGAGCTGGGATCCGGATTCAAACTGGCGATTCAAGATTTGGAGATTCGAGGAGCAGGCAATCTCCTCGGGCCGTCGCAGTCGGGACACATCGCTGCCGTGGGGTTTGAGCTCTACACCCAATTGATGGAGAAGGCGGTCAGGGAATTGAAGGGCGAGGAAGTCGTAGAAGAGATCACTCCGGAGATTCGCTTTCATCTTCCCGCCTTCATTCCGGAAGGCTATGTCGAGGATCCAGGAGAAAGGCTGAGTCTTTACCGAAGGCTTTCTCTCTCTCGTTCTGATGAAGAAGTGGAGACGATTCGAGAAGAACTGGTCGACCGGTTTGGGAAGATCCCCAGGGAGGTGGAGCATCTCCTCGAAGTGATTAAGGTGAAAATTCTTCTGACGAGAATGGCCATTAAAAAGTTTGAAGAGACTCCCTCACAATTTGTCCTCACCTTTGACGAGAGCACCCGAGTTTCTCCTCAGAGGGTTGTCGATTTTGTGCATCAAGGAGAGGGTAAATATCGATTCACCCCGGACTCTAAATTGGTCATCGAAGGATGGCCTGACGCAAGGCAAGATCCCTTCGGAGCGGCGAAAAAGCTATTGCAAGCACTGGCTTGATATGGTAAATATCATCGTGTCCCTTTTCGACAAAGAAGGGAAATAAGCTTCCAGAGTAGGTTTAAAAGGTGAGGACGATGATCAAGAGAATGATTTTCTTAGGGATTTTCCTCTTTCTGTCCTTCTTATTCCCGGGCTGCCAGAAATCGGGGGAGAAAGGGCTGGGGGAGAAAGAACTGGTCAGGATCAACGATGTTTCTATCTCTCTGGAAGAATTTCAGCAGATGTTGGAAAAGCAACCTCTGGAAGGAAAGATGAGGTTGGTGAGCGAGAAGGGGACAAGAGATTTTCTTGAGAATTATGTGATTCCCCGAGAAGTGCTCTACCAGGAAGCCAATCAGAAGGGCTTCGGCAAGAAAAAAGAAATTCTGGCTAAGATTGAGGATGCAAAGAGGGCCATCCTGATCGATGCCCTGCTCGAAGAGGGATTGAAAGGAAAAGGGGAAGTCTCAGAAGAAGAGGTTCAACGGTACTATAAGGATAACCAGGCTCTCTTTACGGAGCCACAGGAGATAAAGATTCGTCAAATTGTTGTCAATACGGAGCCCGCCTTGAAGGAAGTGGTGACGAAACTCTCGAAGGGTGAGAGTTTTGAGAAAATAGCCTCCACTTACAATATCGGAAAATTCAAGGAGGATGGGGGGAATCTCGGCTATATTCGCCGAGGGCAGTTGGCACCTTCCTTTGCTCAGTTCGAAGAAGCGGCCTTTTCTCTCAGAAGGAGAGGGGAAGTCAGCGAGGTCGTCAGCTCGCCCTATGGATACCATATCATTCGATTGGAAGACACGCGGGGGAGCACCTTGAGGCCCCTGAATCAAGTCAAAGAGAGGGTCCGCTTTTTCCTGCAGCCGAAGAAAAAGCAGGAGGCCTACCTTGAATATGTGAAGGAAGCGAGATCGAAAGCCAAGGTCCTCATTAATGAGAAGCTATGGACCGAAGAAAAGAAAAGGGAGGTGAGACCAAAAGAAGGGAAGAAATGAAGAAATCTCCTACGCTCCTCCTCTTGAGCATCTTCTTATCTGCTCTATGGGGATGTGGTCAACAGGAAGCAAGGCTTCCTGAAAACATTATTGCCCAAGTCAATGAGGAACAGATCCCGGTGGAAGCCTTTGACCGGGAGTTTAAAGAGTTGATCTTAGAACCGGGTAAAGAGACGCCGCGAGCAGGTTACGAAGACTTAAAGCGAGCCTATCTCGACCAGGTGATCGAGCGCAAGATTCTGGTCCAAGAGGCCAGGCGCTTGGGAATCAAGGTCTCTCCCGAGGAGTTAAATCAGGCCGTTTCCGAAATAAAGAAGGATTATTCGGGAGGGGAATTTGGAGAGACATTGGGTCTCAAGGGGATGACCCTGGAGGAATGGAAGGTCCGGCTGGAAGAGAAATTATTGGCCGAAAAGGTCATCCGAAGCGTCTTCCATTCCCAGGAGAAAGTCGACGAGAAGGAAGCCCTTCGCTACTATGAAGATCATCGGTCCTCATTTCAGATTGGCCAGAGGGTGAGGGTACGTCAGATCGTTGTGGCAGACGGGGAGGAGGCGATCCAGATCCTGAAACGGCTGAAAAAGGGACAGAGCTTTGAGAAGGTGGCGATGGAGAAATCCCTGGGGCCTGAAAAGCTTCAGGGCGGGGATTTGGGTTATTTCAGCCAAGGGGAGAAGCCGAGCGAATTCGACTGTGTTTTCAACATGGAGGTTGGAGCGATCAGCGAGGTGATCAAGAGCCCGTATGGGTATCATATCTTTAAATTGGAAGAAAAAACGGAGCCCCGGCAGATCCCCTTCGGGGAAGCCAAAGCAGGGATTCTCCAAGACCTTGGGCAAAAGAGGGGGGAGGAGAATTATCAGAAGTGGTTAAAAGGCCTCAAAGGGAAAGCGAAAGTGAAGGTCAACAAGAAATGGCTCAGGTCATGAAAAGGAGAAATGAGAAGATGAAAAGATTCCCTCTGCTCTTTGGGTTCTTTCTCTTTTTATGCGGACCGATTTCTTTAAGCGAGGCAGTGGTTGATCGTGTGGTGGCGGTGGTGAATCAAGAAATCATCACCCTCTCCGAAGTTGAAAAGTGGATCGACCCCCTGAAACAGGAGATGGTGACCGAGGATCGTTTGGAGAAGCGGGAACGAATGGAGGTCCTCTGCCGGCAGGTGCTGGAGAAGCTGATTGAGGAAAAATTGATTGACCAGGAAGTGAAGAAATCTGGAATCAAGATTTCCAGTAAAGAGATAGAGGCCACTCTGGAGGAGATCAGGCGGCGAAACGCTGCCACGCAGGAAGATTTTGAAAAGGCGTTAGCCATCGAAGGCCTGACGTTAGAGACTTATAAGAAGCAGATCGAAAAGGGCCTCCAACGCCAGAAGTTGATCAGTTGGTCGGTGAAGGTCGAATCGAAACCCGGAGAAAACGAGCTCAGGGATTTTTACCAAAAGAATGCGGGTCGCTATCGAACGAATGAAACCTATCGCCCCAGCCACATTCTCTTCATCATTCCAAAGGGGGCCATGCCGGAAGAGATTCGTGAAATCAGTAAGAAGGCTCAGAACGTCTTAGAGAAAATTAAAGGGGGAGAGGATTTCGGGGAGATGGCTCTTCTTTATTCACAAGATGCCTCGGCCAAGAACCGGGGAGATTTGGGTTATTTCAAGAAGGGAGAACTCTTCCCCGCTCTTGAAAAAGAGGCGCTGCGTCTCAAGATTGGAGAGGTGAGCGGGCTCGTTCGGACGGATTTTGGTTTCCATATTATCAAACTCCTTGATCGGAAAGGGTTGGAGCCTCTTCCCTTTGAGGAGGTGCAAGAGAAGGTTAAGGCGGATTATTATCAAGTTGAAACGGAGAAGGCATTTAGACAATTTATCAGCACGTTGAAAGAAAAGGCGGTCATCGAAATCAAACTTTAATCCTTCCTTTTTATAAGTGGATTCTCCACAATCCTATCACACAGTACTCGTCATCGAAACCTATCATAACTGTAAAGTGGTATTTTTCAACTGCGCTCCGTCCCCGACGACCTTTGCCGCGCACATTGCAAGGTGTTAGCCTGGTTATTGGGCGTACTGAGCAACACCATTGCCAAACGACCAGTTTTCCTTCTTTACTTCGACAAGATTGATGAATACGTCTTCCAGGCGGACGTGGAGCTCTTTGTTCAGGCGTTCGGCTACCGTTTTATAGAAGGTTTTCTTGAGATCAAAAGTCCGGCCTTCGCTGAGCGTTACTTGAATGATTATCACGCCGTTTGTACGCGGAATGTCGAGGTAGCTTGGGTCGTAGATCAGACTGTCTTTATCGTGCTCGGTGATAACCTGGAAGCGGTCTTTGGCCGGAACATTGATGGTATCAACCATCGCCTGGTGGATGATTTCACCGACCTTCTTTCCAAAACCCTCAGGCCTTCCCTTCATTATTGAGATTCGCACCAGTGGCATCGTTGTCTCCTATCATCACGCCGCCACGGCGGGATAACGAGCCTGTAGAAAAAGTCGAACATGACGATTTGGGGATGGTTTTCGGGGGTCACTTGACCAGCATGAGATCGCCGCGTACAGAGCACTTGGGAGGTCGCATTTTTTCCCATGTTACAGGATTCGATCAAAATTGACTTTTTCCACAGCCTCAACGCCAGGCATCAGCAGCGCGGTGTAGCGGGCCCGCTAGATGCCATTATTAGCTTGTATATTTATGTTGGAATTCCGAATCCTAATAATAACTCAGTAATGAAAGCCCTGATCAAGACCGGGAAGTAGAAAATAATGCACATTCTTCATCTTCCCCTTTGTTTACTTTCTCCTGCTAATTTTGAGCAATGTTTATTTGTTATTTCAAAACAGTTACATCTTCTAAAAAAAATTGTGGATTGATAGACATGGCATCGACCAGTTCAATTTTTTTCCCTTTCAGTTTATATGTTCCAAGAATAAAACCGGCTGATTCGCGCCATCCAAAGTGGCCCCTTCCAATCTTGACTATATAATACTCCTTGCCATCTGATAATGGAAAACAATGAAGGGCTGTCCCCGCGTCCCTCTTGAGCATTTTGTTAGCCCACCAGCGTTTGACAGGAAATAATTATTTCATCAACTCAGGATAAAGCTTTTTCATACACTCTGGACAGATACCATGTGAGAACTGAGCCTCTGTCCTTTTGCTGATATA
Source organism: Thermodesulfobacteriota bacterium (assembly GCA_035319625.1). Lineage (GTDB taxonomy): Bacteria > Desulfobacterota > BSN033 > BSN033 > UBA1163 > UBA1163. Next base: position 2,550 of record DATHCH010000057.1, on the reverse strand, counting down.
ACTCTCTATTTGTATCCAACTGTCTTGATTTTCAGGTGCAGCGCCCTCAAGTCGTATTCTCTTGCAATTTGAACAGATCGGCAGAATACCTTCCAGTTTTGTAATGTGAGAAAGGGCTTTCTCAAGTTCATCGATTTTCTTCTTGAGCAATTTCTCATTATGGTCAAGAGAAATAATCATGGAATTAAAAGCTTCAGAGAAATCACCCATGAAGTCAACTCGTTGTTTATAATCTCCATTCGCCACCTGCGTTGCTTGCCATGTCAGATGGAGCAGCCGCGAATGTAACTCTTTGAAAGGTGACGCGAGAAAATTCTTGGATTGTAGCTTTATGTCCTGTAGTTCACCTTGTGATAAAGGTACGATGATCTCTTGAATCTCCTGCATGAAATCGATGAACTGATTCAGCATTTCCCCAAGCTCGTGTTCAATTTCATTATCAAATCTTTCTATGTCAATCCTTGAAGGAATTCTGCCCTGCAAGAGTATGGCGAGCTTCTCAATGACCTCTTCGATCATTTATCCACCTTGACCTCTCTAGCAACGAAACGGCAGACCCTCTCACCACTTGCCCAGCAATCAATCTCTCTAACAGAGAAGGGCTTCCCGGTGTACGCCTCGAAAATGCCGGCAATGAACCCCTCATCATATTGGCAAACGACCTCGTCCGTGAACGGCAGTCCTGAGCAGTCGAGATCTTCGGCAACGACCAGTGTAAATCTCATGTTCTCCATGTCAGCCTTTTCAATCCTTAGAATTCCGATGACTTGCTCTTTGAGCACTTGCTGTAATTGAGCTATAAACTCATTAAAGCCAAGCTCCCGATTTAGGAGATTCTCGCAGAATTGGACCCCGGCCAGCCTGCCAGCCTTGATGAAGATATCATTTGCCTTGTCTACACCCGACTCGGTAATTAGCACATCTCGCAAAGTGTATTGGAGTAGTCGATAAGCCAGTACAGGCACACTTAAACCCAAGTTGGGCCGCCCGCGTTCTATGTCACCCAGGTTTCTCCAAGTGAATTTATTGTAGTTCCGTTCTTCCTTAAACATGATTCGTCATCCTCCTTAGGCTAACGAGCCTGTGGAAAAAGTGACTTTTTTAAAAAGTGCTTCTTTGGGTCGATCAAATATAGGTAATTCTTTTATAGGTAATTCTTTTTTGTCATCAAAAGTTTTTATAATCCTTGCTGTAATGTTCCTGTTCCCATGATAATTTCCCACCTCGATACCCTATTACCCAATCCGGCCCCGTTCACGCAAGCTCCAGACCGTATCGATCGGAATAATCATACTCCCTATATCTCCGCATCCAGCCCCTCCTAAGCGGCCCCGGCTCTCTTTTCCCTCACTGATATAGCAATATTATCATGCTTTTATGACTTTTTCTACAGACTCAACGATTTAGGTCAGCGGTGGCTATAAGCCTCTCGAAGCGGATGTTAGGGAGAGGGGGACGTCCATAAAAATATAAAATTCTAACCTTCCTTGAGTTTGAGATGTCTCTCTTCGATGATCCTCGCCCCTCGTCTTGCCGCCTGACTCACCGCTGGCTGTGTCACACCCAGTCTCCTTGCCACCTCCGTCCCACTTACCCCCAGTTCTCTAACCGCCCAATAACTCACCACACTCCGGGCGGCCACCCCCTTCCGGGATTTCCCTTCTGTCTTGATCTCCTCCGTTCTCATACCAAAAATCTCCGCCACCCTTCCGATGATTCGCTCCAGATCCAACCCTTCCGCCTTCAATCCGTATCGCCGCTCCATCGCCTCTTCCGACGCCTTGAGCACCTCCCCCACAAATTCGCTCTCCCCAAGGATCCGCTCATCTCCTTTGAATCGGCCTCTCCACTTCTCCAGTCCCTTAACTCCTTCCCATCCCCCCAGACTCCGAATGAGCCCTCCTCCGACCAGATCCGGCCTTCGCCCCCTCAGTATCCCCTGCTCAACATACCTCCGGTAGTTTCTTCTTGCCGCTTTCTCTCTCCGTCCAAAATAGCCTAAGACCGTGTCCACGTCCTGCCATTCTCGCTTCCAGAACCCCATGATCACACTGTGCCCGCTGTATGGGTAATGATCCAGAGCATCTAAACTCTCTACTAACTTCCCCCGGAGGGTATTCAGATGGATGTAACGGACCAGCTCCAATAAGTACGGATCCTCCTGACACAGAATCGATTTGTAACGATTCTGAAACAACACCCCGTGTCTGTGGTAACGTCGATTGTAGGACACGGCATAACCAGTCAGAAGCCGCCGCATCAATCCCGCCAGGGGAATCAATCCGCTCCGTACCAGAAGATGAACATGGTTGGGCAGCAGCGCCCAAGCATAACATGATGTCTTTGATTCCTGAAGAAGAAGTCCCAGACGGTCGAGAAAGGCGTCACGATCCTGATCGTCCCGGAAGATTCGCTTCCGCTCGATTCCTCTCACGATCAGATGGTGGACTCCACCAGGATAATCGATCCTTGCTTTCCGGGGCATGAGAACACGCTATCAAACCACAACCAATCTGTCAACTTATAATTTTATGGACGTCCCCTAATTCC
>DATHCH010000056.1:0-12412 GCA_035319625.1 Thermodesulfobacteriota bacterium | reverse complement strand
CTGAGGGGTAGGGAGGGGGACTCAGATCGAAAGTATTTTGAAGGAATATTTCTTTTTATTCTTTATTGCTTTTTGGTGTGGAATTTCAGTCTTGATATCTTTCATGAGCGGATGGTGGAAACTATCTCAAATCTACCGGGCGACAGGCTCCCCAGATGGGAAGAGATTCTGGTTCCAGAGCGCATCCATGCGAAAGGGAACCAATTATGGGAATTGCTTGATCCTGGCCGTGAATTCGGACGGGATTTACCTGTCTGTGTTTTTTCTATTCAGAATCGGACATCCCCCTCTGTTCATCCCCTGGTCGGATGTTGCAATGAGGGAGAGGCGGTTTCTCTTTTTCTTTAAACAGGTTGAGCTGCGGTTTGCAAGGTGTTCCTCCATACCCTTTGTTATATCCCGGCGTCTGATGAATCGAATTTCAGATGCCCTGGGCGGAGTCAATCCAATTTCGAATACGACGTGAGCCATGTTTTAGGCTGGAAAGATCAAACTATGGCAACGAAGTTGTATGTTTATACGGGAACCGGGAATTCGTTATGGGTTGCCAGGCAGGTGGCGCTGCAATTAAGAGATGCTACCGTTGGCCGGCAAGTGCCCCGCCCCATTGGAAGCGGGATGGGTGGAGGTAAGGACGGCGGCGATGAGCTTCAATTTGTTCCGAATTCATCAAGAGATATTAAGGTGGAGGCCGACCGGGTAGGTGTCATTTTCCCAGTCCATATCTGGGGATTGCCCTCCCATGTCATCCAGTTCATCAATCATCTTCAAGTCAAACCTGAGACATACTTTTTCGCCCTGGCTGTCAACGCCGGCCAGCCCGCCGCCACATTGCTGCAACTTAAGAAGTTGATGTTAGCCCGGGGGTATTCCCTCGCCCAAGGTTATTCCATTGTCCTCCCCTCCAATTACACCCCGTGGGGCGGTCCAGGGCCTGTTGAAACCCAGCAGCGGTTGTTCAGAGAAGCCCGAGAGAAGGTAAGAGCGATTGCGGGGACTATACTCCGGCAGGAGCGAAAGAAGGTGGATAGGGGCCCTCTATGGCAAAACATCCTCTTTTCCTGGATCTATCAAGTGTCTTTTCGATCTGTCTGCAAGATGGACAAGAAATTCTGGGTGGACGATAGATGTAATCGCTGTGGAATCTGCTCTAAGGTTTGTCCGGCGAGCAATATCGAGATGATCAATGAAAAACCTTCATGGCTTCACCGATGCGAACAATGCCTGGCTTGCCTCCAGTGGTGCCCGCAGGAAGCGATTCAGTATGGGGAAAAAACCGTTAAATACCCGCGGTACCATCACCCTGAAGTCACTCTGAAGGACATCCTCGATCAAGCGAAAGCTAATAAAGAATGAAAGGTACAGGAGCTTAAGGAACGACCACCTTTTCCCAATCTCAAAAACTTCTCAAATCTTCCCCCTCGCCGCTTTCAGCAATTCTGCCGGAGATGATTGTCTATCTGCCAAAAAATTGAAAATAAGAAATAGGAAGAATCAAGTAGGAATTGGGAAGTCTTGAAATACGGAAAATCTATCTGTAGCTGCCTAACCATGTTACAGAGTCCCTTAGATCGGTTTTATCTAACCCCTCAGCAAGCTTTCGGTCGGCGGTAATCAATGTGGTCTCATAAACTTTTGTCAGGCTGATATATAAAGCGTCGTAAACAGTAATCCCGTAGGTGGTCGCTAACTCTACAGCCAATGGGAGCAGGGATTTTGAGGCCTCTATCTTTAAAGGCAGCGATAGGATAGCATCGGTGATCTCTTCAACCTCGGAACGAGTCAGTTCTTTCATACGTTGCTTTTTCCAGAGTGTGTTCCCAGCTTCAGGATAGATCAAGTCTGGTACCAACAAGTCAATATCCATGTTCCCCACCTTGGCCAACAATCGCTCAGCCCTATCCGAGAGGATCTCGGGAACATAGAATTTGATCAAGACACTTGCATCAATCACAAGATTCAACGGGTCCTGTCCTCCCTGAGCAGCCTGGCGCTGTCAACGAAACGAACGGCTTTCTTCCGGAGTTTTCTCCTGAGGTCTGATGCCTTCTGGAGAATGTCAGGTGAGGATTGGTCCACTGTTTTTTCGAGGACCATTCTGAGTTCCTGTTGAAGCGACCTTTTGTGGCTCTTTGCCATGTTTTTAAACCTATCCAAAACTTCCTCGGGAATATTCCTTATTAGAACGTTTGCCATCGCCTTACCTCCTCCATGATATCAAAATGATATCATAGTTTACACAAATTTGCAAAAAGGAATTTTTGATCACAAAACGTGGCACCGTCAGGTCTTGTAAGAATACATTTAATCGACAGAAGAGAAGTATATGGTCCTATTCCTTAAAATTTGGCAGAAGATTCTGTTGAAGTATGGAATAAATTCAGGATCACGTCATCAATCGTGGTGGAATTTGGTGGAAAAGGTTAATGCTAAGGAATTCGACTTGGTCTCACCGCATCATGGAGTGTTTGGCTGCGGATGTTTTGTCACAGAGGACTTGAACCAAGAATTAAATGTTGGGTGCATTTTGAAGGTTTGACCTTGGGCAGGAGCGTTGATTTGATCATTTTGCGCAAAAAATATCGTCTATCCTTGTTATCTTCAAATCTTCCCCCTCACCGCTTCCAGAAATTCTGCTGGAGATAATATTCTTACCCCTCTATATTCTTTCTTTGGGAAATGGCGTTGGTTGCCGGTGACAATGGCCTCCACCTTTCGGGCAACGGCCACTTCTAAAAAAGGCTCATCGTCGGGGTCAGGAAGATGAATTTTCAAAGGTTTCACTGAAACGAGAAACCCCTCCTGTTCCACCTGAGTCAGAAACGCCTCCACATTCTCCTTGGCAAAGTTGAATTTCGGGCGGTTCAAGACATCACGATACTCTGAAAGAAGCCGAAGATCATAAGCCACCTGAACGGTCCCGTCCGCGATTAATGTCAATATGAGTGATGCTTTGCTGAAGGATCTGAGGATTCCAGATACGATCACATTGGTATCGAGAACGATCATCATCGCCTGCGGCTCTTTCGAACAGCTTGAATCTCGGATTCAATTTGAGAATCCGTCAATTTATCCAGCCCCAGCTCGATGGATCTTTTCTGCATCTCCTCGATAGCAACGAGGGCACGACTACGACGGATTGTCCGGAGGGTTTTTTCTAAGGTTTCCTCCGTCACTCCGGAGAGCAAGGCGATGGGTTTGCCGTTGGAAGTAATGACCACTTCCTCGTCCTTAATTTTGGTCCAGATCTCTTTGGGCTTGGTATTTAGATCCCTCACGGATATGAAGCGCATCTTCAACCTCCCCGATTTATATCATTCAACAGATTAGCAAATTATCTGACAATTGTCAAACAATAATCGCAATGGTCATCCCGAACCTTGCCGTGGATAAAGTGATGTCATCCTGAATTTATTTCAGGATCAGGGTCTTAGGCCAGGCATCGCTTTGCGATGGACTCGGCATTTTTCATCATGGTTTGGTAATCGTCCTCAGTCAAACCGGCCCCGAGGACGATCTCGTGCAGGCGACCCACTGGCCAGATATCGCCCGGGGCGTGGGTGTCGTTGTTCAAAATCATAGGGGCGCCGATCTTTTGAGCCAGCTTGGCCACATGACCGTTGGTCAACGAGTGGCCTTTGCGCGAGGTCAACTCTAAGTACACGGAGTGCTCTCTCGCCAATAAGACCTCCTCTTCTGTAATCAGCCCAGGATGGGCCAGGATATCTACAGAGGATTCGATGGCCATTCTGTTGGTCCCCGGCGCTACAGGCTCGACCACTGTCTCACCGTGAACCACCACCAACCTCGCCCCTAACTTCCTGCTCCTGCTGACCAGGGCCGGCATGGCCTTAGGCCGGATATGGGTCAGCTCGATCCCCGGAATGAGACGAATTCCTTCCAGACGATTGACCTCCTCACAAAAGGCCGTGATCCTGGGGATGATCAGATCGATCGTGGACGGGTCACCATGATCGGTGATGGCGAGAGCTTTATAGCCCGCCACCTCAAATCTGCGGGCCAACTCAGCAGGAGTGAGTTCTCCGTCACTCAAGAGAGAGTGGGTGTGTAGGTCAATCATATTCGACCCAAATTATGGAACCGTCTCCTTTTTGAGTTATTGCTTGCGGCTCTTCCGCGCGGCCCGAATTTCTGATTGAAAGCAAAGCAATGTGTTTCCCGTTGCAGAAGAGGAGGCTCCCCAATTTCTATTAATCCTTAAATTGTCATGTTATCTGAAAATTGTCAAATGGTTAATTCGTTTGACTCTTCCAGGGTTTCCGGCGGAGATGATATTCTATCTCAACAAAATTCGGAAGGGAAGCATCCGCAATTCCGTGATGGGGAAATAAATCTTGGAGAAGCAGACAGACCGGACTTCGAAAGTTTTAGAATTGCGGTTCTTTGGAGTGTTAGGGCAAACGTTTGTATTCATTTCATTGGAGACTTTTCAAGGGATTTTCGAGGCTTGATCTCAATTTATAAAAGGTGCTGCCCTGCCTTCGCTGAAGCGGCTTCGCGCAGGCAGGTCTAAAACTTACTCAGCCGGCCTGTCCGCTTCATGGGGCTTAATTCAATCACGGAAAAAATGATGCTCACATTCGGAAAATTCGTCTTTACAAAGAGAATGAGATAGCCTAAGATCATTCTGCACTAATAGAATAGGGTGGAAAGAAGACCATTTCGGAGGAGCCGTCGTGAAGATGCAAGAATCAACGAGAGCCTGGCTTCTTGTGGGAACACTGATCTTTCTCTTTGCGGTTTGCCCCTCTTCTGCGAAGGAGGTTTACAAATGGGTGGATGAAAAAGGGACCGTTCACTTTTCAGAAGATGAATCAAGCGTCCCTGAAAAATACAGAGGGCAAGCTGAAAAGAAATCCATGCCGGAAGAAGCCAAGCCACCGGAAGAGAAAGCGAAGGCTAAAAAGCAAGATGGGAAAAAGGCCAAAGACCGGCCTGCAGTGATAGAAAAGGAAAGGATCAGCAAGAACAGGATCGAAGGCGATGTGGTGGAATCCGTCAAAACGATTCTCTCTCTATGGAAAGATGGAAGATACGACCTCTTGTATGATTGGGGGGATCGAAAAAGCCGAACAACGGTCAACAAAGAAGATTTTGAGCACCGGATGAGGAAGAAAGGAATAGGATTAGCCTCTTCATGGGAGACCCTCCGAGACATCCAGGTCGATGTGAAGAGCGCCACTCTCGCGTATGCCACGGTGAAAATAGGATTCAAACTCTTAAAAGGAGGAGAGACGAAGTTTCGAACGGAGATCTACCGGATGTCCCTGGAAAAAGGGATGTGGAAAATTAGTCTGACGAAGCTTCTATCCGTCAAGATTTATAAATAGGGGAAAGGTAAGCGGTAAGAAAACAGACCGATGATCAAGAAATATCTTAAAAGACTGATCCTGGTGAATAAGGACGCCATCCTCATGGAAGTCCTTGCGATAAAGGGATTGATGCAACTTCTTATGAAAACCCGGAACACGGATGAAAAATGGACGAGAGAGGAGAAGAAAGAGATAAAGAGGCATCTGAAAAACATCGCGAAGCTCATCCCGGCAGTCGCTATCTTCTCCCTCCCCGGAGGTTCCTTTCTCCTGCCTGTTCTTGCTGAGGCCATCGATCGAAGAAAAGCCAGAAGGCTCTTAAAAAAAGAAGGTCCGGCGGTCACGTTTGATAGGAACCTGTAAAGCGTGACCGGCCTTGCAACTTTGGCAGAAGATTTGATTAAGGGGGGGAATACAAACGATGGCAGACAGCGGTCGGCAGATAGCCAACGGATCGCCAAGGTTCGGAGTTAATGGTTCGGAGTTCGGAGCAATCAGGAAAAGGAGGAGTCATGGAAGATAAATTGGACTTGAGGCTGAGCGATTTTGAAAAGGAAGGGCTTTATCTCCTTTTCCCGGATTCAACGAGGTTAGAGCTTACGAAAGAGAATATCGAAAGGGTTGCGGATCGTTATTGGCAAGACCCCACGAAAATACCCGAGGATAAAAGAAAAGCGATTGAGTTCCAAAAATGCTATTTTTGCCCGCACAAAAACAAGGAAGACATCTGTGATTCGATCAGACCCATCCTTCCGTTTCTGGATATCGTGGATCGGTACGTCTCCTATGACAAAATCACCGCAGTCTATAAGGGCAGTGAAGAAAGATTGGTGCATATCAGGGCAACAACGATGCAGGATGCCCTCAAATATGTCTCGATACTCAGCTTATTGAGGTATAACTTAGTGCTACAAAAATACTGGAAATATTATTATGATATTATCCCGATTATGGGCGGAAGAGAGGTCGCCACCAGAGTCTATCTGAATATGTACTGGCTTCATAAGGGGAACCTCGAAGAGATGAAAGAGATGCTTAGGAGATTCGGAGAAGAATTGAGAGTCTCAAGCACGAATCAAGTGAAACGTCTGAATTTGGTTTGTAAGAACGATGCCTTCGTCAATGCGTTTGTAAACACCCAGTTAGTTACACAATTCCTTATCAATATGGAAGATATTCTTACGAAGTCCTTCAATGACTTTGAGAGAAGTTTCCAGGTCCGGCTATGACGACGGTTCTTCTGCTGATTTATTAATCAGTCCATAATTATATGGACACCTAAAACTAAATCCCTCCTTCCCTCCCTTTTCTAAAGGGGGGAATTACCCCTCTTTGGCAAAGAGGGGCGACCTGCCTGCGCGAAGCCCCGTCTGCCAAAGCCTTGTGCGGCGGGCAGGCGCTTCGGCGAAGGCAGGGGGTAGATTTTCTGAAGCATATGTCTTCTTTATTATGGACTCTTCCAATCTATGACATCGACTCTCCTTTAGCTTAATTTTATAGTTTCCTCACAAAAATCGTCCATACCAAAAAAGTTACGGGGAAAAGCATTGTCTGTAAATGTCCTGATCTCCTGGAGCCGGATATGCCGATGGGTCATAAAACCCGGAAGAACCATTTCATCCAGGGAAGGAATCGAGCCATGAAATTCTTAAGAGTTGACATGTCGCGCGAGACCACTCGTTTCGAGGAGGTTCCCCAACCTTATCTCGGTTTGGGCGGCCGGGGCTTAACCTCGACGATGATCAACGCCGAGGTGCCTCCGAGAGGCGATCGTCTGGGCCCGGAAAATAAACTCATCTTCGCCCCCGGAATTTTGAGCGGAACCAGTATGGTGAATACCAGCCGAATCTCTGTCGGCGCTAAAAGCCCCTTGACCGGCACAATCAAAGAAAGCGATGGAGGAGGTACCATCTCCGCGGCCCTAGGCCGCCTGGGAATTGCGGCTATCATTATCGAGGGCCAGGCTAAAAAGGGGAAACTGTTTATTCTGCGGCTTGATGAGAATGGAGAAGCCAGCCTCTTGCCAGCCCAAGAGTTCAAAGGGATGCGAACTTACAGCCTGGCAGATAAATTGCTGAAAGCCTGTGGAGATAAAACGTCGGTCATGTGCATTGGTCCGGCCGGAGAATATCTCCTGAAGTCTGCCTCCATTCAGGCTTCGGATACCGACGGTCGCCCCTGCCGATCAGCCGCGCGAGGAGGATTCGGCGCGGTCATGGGGGCCAAGGGCTTGAAGACCCTGATCGTCGATCAGCGGGGAAAAACTCCTGATGCGATTTCTGATCCAGAGACCTTTAGGGAATCGGCCAGAATTTTTGCCCAGAAGGTCAAAGAAAATCCTTTTTGCGGGAAACAGCTGCCGAACTTCGCGACTGCCGGATTGGTTTCCGCGATGAACGCCATGGGTGCTTTCCCCAGCTATGATGCCACAAAAGGGGTTTTGGAGGGCTGGGAGATGATCACCGGAGAAACCCTGACAAAGATCATGAAGGAACGCGGAGGAAGTCCCGGCCATATGGGTTGTGCCCAATGCATCATCCACTGCTCCAATATGTACCTGGATAAGCAAGGGAAATATGTAACTTCCTCGCTGGAATACGAGACCATCTGGTCTTTTGGCGCCATGATCGGAATAAACGACACGGATACCATCGCCCGCCTTGACTTCCTCTGCGATGACATCGGCCTGGATGCCATGAACACCGGCGTCGCCGTTGCCGTGGCCATGGATGTGGGATACAGAAAATTTGGCGATGTCCAGGCAGCGCTTGAGATGGTGGAAGAGATCGGCCAGGGTACTGAAATGGGCAAGGTCCTCGGAAACGGCCCGGTGGCTGTGGGAAGCCATTTCAAGCATCACCGGGTTCCTGCGGTAAAGGGCCAGAGCATCGCCGCCTATGACCCAAGAGCCATGCAGGGAAACGGCGTCACCTATGCCACCTCACCTATGGGCGCCGATCATGCGGCCGGAAATGTGATCGGCCAATACATGGCTCGAAAACTTGATCCTCTAAAGCCCGAAGGCCAGGTCAAGGCCTCGCGAAACGCACAGATCACCATGGCCGGTCTTGATTGCATCGGTCTTTGTATCCTGGCAGCAGCTGCGCTGGCCGCGCCGGAGGCAAGAGAGGCCTTGGTCAAGGCGCTGAGCGCCAAACTGGGCACTCCGCTTGGCCCGGATGCCATCCCTCACTTGGGGATCCGGACTTTGCAGGCGGAAAGGGAATTCAATCGCAAGGCGGGTTTCACCAACAAGGATGATCGACTTCCAGAATTCTTCTGTAAAGAAGCCCTGCCACCTCACAAAACCGTGTTCGCGGTGACCGAAGAGGAGCCGGACAGCACGTTCGCTTTCTACCGGCTCTCAGGTCAAGTGCACGTCGGTCGTCTATTGAGTTTTCTCGGGGATGAGCTCGGGCGATTCGCCCTTTTCCACCATCCCTTTGCTTCTCAAAGCCCTTTCCCTGAAGCCGGAGCCTTCGACCACACAGGATCACGAGAAAGCCGAGTTCCCTTCACTCGCTGGAAGGGTGAAGTAAAAGGTGGCACCTCTTCCCAGTTCTGATTCGACCCAGATATGCCCTCCGTGTCGTTCGACAATCTTTTGGCATATCGCCAGACCGATCCCCGTACCGGCATACTTCTCCCGGCTGTGAAGCCGCTGGAAGAGGATGAAAATGCGTTTGGCATACTCCGGGGCAATGCCGATCCCGTTGTCGCGTACGGAGAACGTCCACCCGTTGCCATTGCGGTTGGCCGAGACGTGAATGCGAGGCGGTTCGCTTCCCCGAAACTTCATTGCGTTCCCGATCAGGTTTTGAAACAACTGCAGCAATTGCGGGTTGTTGGCGGTGATCGTCGGAAGGGGGTCATGGGTTACGATGGCCCCATTTTCCTCCATCGCCGCCTTCAGGTTATCGAGGGATTGACGGAGGACAGCCTCGCAGTCCGTGGACTCGAGTTCACTGCTCTCTGTCCTGACGCGGGAGTAAGCGAGCAGGTCATTGATCAGCCTCCACATGCGGATGGCCCCGTCCATGGCAAAAACGATGAACTCGTCGGCCTCGGAGTCGAGCTTGCCTTTGTATCGCCTGGCCAGCAGCTGGACATAACTCGTCACCATGCGCAAGGGCTCCTGGAGGTCGTGGGAGGCGACGTAAGCGAATTGTTCCAGGTCCCTGTTCGACCTGGCGAGTTCCTCGGTTTTCTTTTCCAGCGCCTCCTCTGCCCGGCGGCGCTCGCTAATTTCGTTTTGCAATGACTGAACGGCTTCGCGCAAGGCCAAGGTCCGCTCTTCGACTTGCTTTTCCAAACCATTCTGTGCGCGTCGAAGTTTTTCCCGATTCTTCTCCCGTGCGTATTCGAACAGGTAGGAAAAGACAGAGACCACCAAAAAGGAGAAGATGAATCTTAATTTGAAATCGGAACTGTAGCGGGCAAAGATGGACGGAGGGGTCTTCATCAGGAAAAGGGCGACCACAGGCGAGGATATCAAAACAGTAGCTACAGCCCCTTTCTTAGATCCGAGGAGGAAAGATGCTATCAAAGGGAAGGTATAATACCAGACAAATCCACTCCCGTTAACGCCACCAGTAAGGAAGGCGTAAACAAAGAGCATGGCTGCGGAGAAAACACCTAAGTAAATATTGAAGGTGTATCGCTTGTATCGTCGGCCGTGAAGAATGTTTCCAATCAGGATAAACGCCGAAGCCATAGCGAATATTCCTAGGGATACGTTCTTCTGTATCAAAACAAATATGCCGAGGGAAATGAGTGCTATTATTCCAATGACGGAGACGAAAAAAAGAATGTATACGGGGCGGGTCTGCTCAGCGTTGGAACGACGGTTTAAATAGCTGTCCCGAATGTTCTTCAAGGATCGAAGAATATGCATGATGTCTAACCTCTGAGAAATACGGCTCGTACGCATAAACCTATTCTTCCCATAAGCAAGACGACCATGGGTCAGGTCTTGGCAGGTGGTCGAAAACTCTTGAAGAATGCAAACGATCGCGTGGAGCCTATTTCCATCAAATCGATTTCATTCATTTTGATCTCTTGAGTCCTGCTGAAGGTGGTCGCTACGGACCTTTTCAACGACCGGTTGACCGTTCGCTTGCCACCCTTCTCCTTTCTAAAAGGTGGCGGCTGCGTGAGGCTCTAATTCGGGAGGACCGGTTTCTAACATCTGCACGAACTTCTCTAAGAGCTTAGGGTCAAACTGCGTTCCGGCGTGTCTCTGGAGTTCAGCCACAGCCTCCGCATGGGAAAGTGTCTTTCGATAAGGACGGGCACTGGTGAGAACCTCATAGGCATCGGCCATGGCCAACAAACGGCACTCGACGGGGATTTCTTCCCCTTTAATGCCGAGAGGATAGCCCTTGCCATCCCACCACTCGTGGTGTTTGAGTATCCAGTCAGCAATCGGAATCAGCTCGGGGGCGGATAGGGCAATACGATAACCGATCTCACAATGCCGCTTCATCTCCGTCCATTCCTCAGAGGTCAGAGGGCCTTCCTTGAAGAGGATCGAGTCAGAAATCCCCACTTTACCGATGTCATGGAATTTGGCCAAGAGGGACAAGTCGGACCTCGTGGACTCCGGTAGCCCGATGAAGGCGGCCACCCTGACTAATAATTTTTCCAAACGGATCATGTGCCTCTCGGTCGTGAGATCCCTCTCCTTGAGCGTATTGATCAGGGTTTTAACAATGGTGCTGCGGACGCTCTGCGTACGATAGAGCTTTTTCCGGTACATGCTATTGTCCGCCTCTTTGAAAAGGTCTCTCGGGTTTCTATCGACTCCCTTGCTGACGGCAGATCCAACAGAGATGCTCAAGGGGATCTCAGGGCCGGTGGCGTTGTAGCATGCCACCGCCTCTTGAATTCTCTGACAGGCATTTTCAACAGCCGGTTCGGTCGTGTCCGGGAGGACGATAGCAAACTCATCCCCGCCAATCCTGGCTACCAAATCTCCCTCACGGAAGCACCCACTGATCACCCTGGCAGCCGTTGCCAGCAGATTATCCCCTTGATCGTGCCCTAAGGTATCGTTGACAAGCTTGAGCCCATCCACATCACACGACACGATCCCTACCAAATCATACCGCCCTTTCTCTATCCGGCTCATCTCCTCCTCGAAATAGATGCGGTTATAGAGACCGGTGAGCGGATCGTGTAAACTCAAGTATTTCAACTTTTCTTCCCCGAGCTTAAGGTCCGTGATATCGGCCGCAATGCCGACCACACGGAGCGTCTTTCCTGAATCATCATAAATTGGAAAGGAGCGGTCTTTGATCCAGCGGATGGACCCATCGGGCCGCACAATGCGATAGATCTCCTCGACCTCCCCTCGGCCTTTCTTCTCTAAAGACTCCCTCACGCCTTCCTTATCCTCGGGATGGACGGTATCCAAAAAGGATTCCGGCTCTTGGTAAAGACTTTGAGGGGTGCGTCCCCAAATTTCCATATAGGCGGGGCTCACGTATCGGACGTACCTCTGTTCGGAGACGTAGAAGACCTCACGGATGTTCTCTGCCAGCTGGCGGAATCTCTCCTCACTCTCCCGCAGTTTCTCTATTGCACGCTTGCGGTCGGTAATGTCCCGTACAATCCCTCTAAACCCGATCGGGTTACCCAATGTATCTTTTCTTAGCGATATAGATGCCTCCAGATGTCTTTTAATCCCGTCTATTCTCACAATCTCCCACGTGCATTCTCTGCTGGGGTTCCCTGTTCTGTAGACTTCGTTAAAGGCTTCAAAAATTTTCTTTGCATTTTCTGGGTCCGTATACTGCCGGTTATTCATGCCCATCAATTGCTCTTTGGGGGTGGCGGAAATACGGCACATGGAATCGTTCAGAAAGGTAAAGTTCCCGGCAAGATCCACTTCATAGTATCCATCTTCGATGTTTTCCAGGATGGTTCGGTATCTCTCCTCACTCTCCCGCAGGGCCTCCTCTGTTCGCTTCCGTTCAATCGCGTACCGGATCGCCCGTGCCAGCAAATTGCCGTCCATCTGACCCTTGACCAGATAGTCCTCCGCCCCTTCCTGGACAGCTCGGATCGCAATCGTTTCG
>DATHCH010000055.1:0-5577 GCA_035319625.1 Thermodesulfobacteriota bacterium | reverse complement strand
TATCTCTGATCAGGGATCCAGAAGGCAAGCCGGTGGGCTTCCGGGGTACTTCTCGGGATGTCACCCAACGTAAGAAATCGGAAGAGGCATTGCGCCGGAGCGAGGAGAAATACCGAACCATTCTTGAGAACATGGCGGAGGGCTATTTTGAGGTTGACCTTGCCGGTAATTTTACTTTCGTGAATGATGCCGAATGCAGAAATCTTGGGTATTCCAATCCACAGGAAATGATCGGACTGAACAATCGGCAGTATACGGATAAAGAGAACGCAAAGAAACTGTTTCAAACTTTCAATCAAGTTTATAAGACAGGAGAATCGCTTAAGGGATTAGTTTATGAATTTGTCAGAAAGGACGGAACGAAAGCCTTCAACGAACTTTCGGTATCTCTCATAAAGGATTCCGGAGGGAAACCCGTCGGATTCCAGGGTAATTCCCAGGATATCACCGAGCGTAAGAAAGCGGAGGATGCTCTGAAAAGGAGCGAGGAGAGATATCGGAACATTCTCGAAAGCGTCGACGAAGGCATTTTCGAAGTCGACCTCGCCGGTAACTTCACCTTTATCAACGGTGCCATGGCCAAGATATTCGGCTACTCAAAAGAAGAATTGATGGGGATGAATAACAGGCAGTACGCAGATCAGGAAAATGCAAAGAGGCTCTTTCAGACTTTTAATCAAGTCTACCGGACCGGAGAGCCCAGTGCAGAATGCGGCTACGAGATAACAAGAAAAGACGGGACCAAACGATACATTGAAACCTCCGCCTCATTGAAAAAAGATCCATCGGGAAAACCAATAGGCTTCAGAGGGATGGCACGAGACATCACAAACATCAAGCGGGCGGCGGAAGAGCTGCTGAAGGAAAAACAAGCCGTCCAGAAGCTGGCCGAGGAAAGGGAGGTCGTCGCCAACATCGGTCGGATCATCAGCTCAAGGCTGGAAATTCAGAAAGTCTACAGGTACTTTGCCGAGGAGGTAAGAAAAATCATCCCCTTTGACAGGATATCGATCGATATCATTCATCCCGAGAAAAACGGTTTTTCCACGGCCTACGCTTTGGGAAAAGGGGCTGAAGGTATTCGGTCCGAGGACATCATTGCCCTTGCGGGATCCACGAACGAAGAAGTCATGCGCACGCGGTCAAGCCTGCATCTCCAGGCGGACGTCACGGGCGACGCCGGAAACCGTTTGTCTGAATTCTCACGCACGCTTCCTGCCGGATTTTCTTCCTTCATGGCAATTCCTTTGATCTCCCAAAATCAGGTTATGGGAACGCTGAACTTACTCTCTTCAAAGCCGAATGCCTACACGAAAACGAATGTTAGCCTCGCCGAGAGCATCGGAACCCAGATCGCGGGCACGATCGCCGGTGCGCAGATGTACGAAGAACTGAAGCGGATGGTCAACCACGTCCACAACGCAGGTCTCCAAATCAGCGCCGCTTCGGCCCAAATTCGCTCTGCTTCTGAAGAGCAGGCCACAGGGGCAGCGGAACAGTCCTCCGGGGTCAGCGAGGTGACCACCACCATTGAGGAACTCAATACGACCGCTACCCGCATCGCCAAAAATGCAGAAACCGTCGCCAGGTTAGCCGGGGACACCTTGTCAGGAATGCAGGAGATCAATGTGAAAGTCAACGATACGGCAAGGAAGATTCTCGCCCTCGGCGAAAAATCTCAATCCATCGGAAATATCACAAAACTGATCGATGATATCGCCGACCAGACGAACCTCTTGGCCTTGAACGCGGCCATTGAGGCAGCGCGAGCGGGAGAGGTGGGAAGAGGTTTTGCCGTGGTTGCCCAGGAGGTGAGGAAACTTGCCGAACGTTCCTCTGAATCCACTGAGGAAATCCGCCAGATTATAAACGAGATCCAGGGGGAAACCAACGCCACGATCATGAGCATTGAAGGTTCTACCAACTGGGTGAAAAAAGGTCTGGACATGATAGAAGAAACGGCAAAATCCGCAAAGGAAATTTCCATTGCGACACAGCAGCAAAAGTTTGCATCGGAGCAGGTGGTGCAGGCCATGAGGGAAATAGATTCTGTGACCAAACAGTTCGTCTCTTCAACCAGGCAAGCAGCGGCTTCCGCAACACAGCTCAACGTACTATCGGAGGAGCTAAAGCGCGCGATAGCGGATGTCAAGTCAGAAGAGGAAGATGCGCGGAAAACAAAGGATTTGAAGTATGCCTGAGATGAAAGATCTCATTGCGATTTTCAAGGCTGAGACGGAAGAGCACCTCACAAAGTTGGACAACGGACTCGTCGAGCTGGAGAAACAGCCTGACAACCTGGAGCTCGCAAGCAGCTTGAATCGGGAAGTGCATACCCTGAAAGGCGCGGCCCGGGTTTTCGGGTTTTACGAAATTCAGGACATCGCCCATCGGATCGAAGACATCTTTGAAGAGGTCGCCGGGAAAAGGGCCGTTTTCAATTCCTCGATGGCTGAGCCAATATTTAAAGCACTGGATGCCATCCGGGCCATCCTACTAAAGATTGTCCAAGAGAAGAAGATAGACGCCGAAGTCGATGTCGATGCCTCGGATATCTGCAGGGAGCTGGAAGAGTGCATTTCTGCCGCCCAGGCAATCCGAACACGCAAAAAACGAGAGAGAGAGCCCAAGAGGGAAAAGGAGGCCTCCGAAACTCAGGCAAAAGGCGAACCAGAGAAAGGCGACCCACAGAGGGAACAGGAGGTGAGAAAGCCGCCGGAAAAAGTCCTGGATCGCGCGAGCGAAACCGTTGCTCCTCACCTGTCCGGACCAACGGAGGAATATATCCGTGTTCCGACGAGCAGGGTGGACAAACTCCTTTATCTGGTCGGCGAGGTCGTCATCAACAAGATGAAGGCTTCTGCCATGAGCGCTCAGGCCAAAAGGCTCTCCAAGCTCAGCAGAGAGGCGCAGAAAAGCATTTTGAGCCTGAGCGAAGCCGTTAAGAAGGAGTCCTCTTCCCCAAACAGAGAGGTGACAAGGTGGCTCAGTCAATGCGAGGCCCAGATGCAGAGACTGAGGGAACGGACCCTCGAATTATACGACCAAGTCTCCACGGAGGCGTTTCATCTCGACCCGGTCATCGATGAATTGCAGGCTAAGATCAAAGAGATAAAGATGCTCCCTCTGTCCACTATTTTTGAGGGGTTTCCCCGTATGATAAGGGATATCGCATCCCAACAGGGAAAACAGGTCAACTTGGTGATCTCCGGGGAAGAAAACGAACTTGATAAGAAGGTCATGGAAGGGATAAAGACCTCTCTCATTCATATCCTGCGCAACTGCATCGACCATGGGATTGAAGAGCCTGAGGCGAGGGTTGCTCTGGGCAAATCAAGCGATGGAACCATAAAGATCTCCGCCTCTCACGAAGGGGATAACGTAGTGATCACTGTAGAGGATGACGGAAGAGGCATGGATATTACCCAAATAAAGGAGACGGCACTGAAGAAAAGGCTTGTATCCAATCATGACCTGGAAGGGATGTTGCACAAAGAGGTGATGAACATCGTTTTCATGAACGGTTATTCCACGAGTCCCATCGTGACCGATGTCTCAGGAAGGGGAATGGGGCTGGATATCGTCCGGCGGGACATCGCCAATCTAAAAGGCCGGGTGATCTTAGACACGGAGAAAAATAGAGGGACAAAATTCACACTGGTCTTGCCGTTAACCATTGCCATTATTCAAGTGCTTTTGGTAAAAGTGCAGAATATGCTCTTTGCCCTTCCCATATTCTCCGTTACAGAGAGTGTCAAAGTGAGCAGGGACGATGTTTCCCTCACAGGAGGAAGAATCGCAATCCAGTTCCGTGAGCATATTGTCCCTCTGGTAAAATTGAACGAAGTGCTTAGGCTTCCGCCGCCAGGCAACGAAGAAGAAAAGGCAAAGAAAGAAATGCTGGTGGTGATGGCAACCTCCCTTGACAGCCAAGTCGGCTTCATCGTTGATGAGATTGCAGGAGAGGAAGAAGCGTTTATCAAAAGTTTAGGGAAGCATTTGGGAAAGGTGAAGAATGTGAGTGGCGCCATCATCATGCCAACCGGCGAGGTCGTGGTGGTCCTGGATATCGCAGACTTGGTGGCGAATAGCGCTCTGGGCCTTCCGCATTTCACTGGAAAGAGAAGCGTCGTAGGAACAAAGCACAAAGAGAAAAGGATCCTGGTCGTGGAAGACGCTTTCTCGACCAGAGAGCTTGAGAAGAGTATATTGGAGACCCACGGATACCTCGTGGATACAGCGGTTGATGGCCTGGACGCACTGGATCGAATGGTGGACAATCAATACGACCTCATTGTCAGCGATGTTGAGATGCCCAGGATGGATGGATTTGAGCTTTGCAGGACCCTGAAGAATAACGAGGGGTACAAGGATATCCCCGTGGTGATGGTGACCGCTTTACAGAAGGAAGAGGATAAAAGGCGGGGGATTGAGGTCGGTGCGGCCGCTTACCTTGTCAAAAGCGCATTTGAGCAAACGAATCTTTTGGATACCATTGAGCGATTGGTGGATTAGGTGGGTCATATGGAACCGGGAGTCAAGGCCCTGACGCGTGTGCTGGTCGTGGATGATTCTCCACTGATGTGCAAAATCCTGACGAATATCCTGAATTGCGACCCGCAGATTCTCGTGGCAGCGGTGGCGAGTAACGGGAAAGAGGCGGTGGAGCTCGTGCCCCGTCTCAAGCCGGATATCATTACCATGGACATGGATATGCCCGTCGTTGATGGACTCGAGGCGACGAAGCAAATTATGGCCTCCAACCCGACTCCGATCCTCATTGTGGCCTCGACCGTGTTCAAAGCGGGCATGGAAAAAGTATTCAAGGCCATCTCTCATGGCGCACTGGACGTGATTGACAAAGGTGAGCTGGAGTTAGCTGGACAGAAAAGGTCCGGGGAGGCCCTGATCGCCAAGATAAAATTCTTGACCGGTGTGAGAGTCACGGACCGACGACGCGGGGGATTGCGGAACGAAAGGTCCATCGTTGACCTGAAGGCTCCCCGGGTAGAAGTCTCGGATAGGATCGTAGCGATTGTGGCGTCCACCGGCGGACCGCAGGCCCTTCTTCACATACTCAAGAGACTCCCTGAGGATTTCCCCTGCGGCATCGTCATCGTCCAGCACATCACCAGCGGTTTTCTGCCAGGCCTGGTGGATTGGTTGAATAAGGAATGCAAGATCAAGGTGAAGATTGGAGAAGATTCGGAGGCGCTACAACCGGGAGTGGCATACATCGCCCCGGACGACCATCAGATGAGGGTAGAGGACAGCGGAAAGATAACGCTTTCGAATGAACCGGCCTACGGAGGCCACAGGCCCTCGGGAGATATCCTGTTGGAGTCGGTCGCCAGGGCCTATGGAAAAGGAAGTGTGGCGGCCATCCTGACCGGTATGGGCAGGGATGGGGCGATGGGAATGAAGACGATCAGACAGCTCGACGGCAAGACCATTGCTCAAAATGAAAGGAGCTGCGTCGTTTTTGGTATGCCCAAGGCCGCCATCGAAATGGATGTGATCGATAAAGTACTCCCGCTGGAAGGCATCGCAGAAGAGATCGTTTCGATGGTAAGATAG